>DATNQL010000474.1:0-10438 GCA_036704025.1 Stenomitos sp. | reverse complement strand
GCAAAGTCTGGAAATTGCCGAAAAATTAGCTTCACCACCCGATAAAGCAGCCGCTCTCCTGAGTTTAGGCAATACCGCTCGGACTCAGTTGCAAGCAGAAGCTGCACTGCAATTTTATCAACAAGCTGCCGCAACTCAAGGTTCTTCCGTAACACAAATTCAGGCTTTAGTCAACCAATTAAATCTGATTGCAGAAGGGCGTCTGAAACAAGATGTATCCTCCCTCATCCAACCGCTACTGCCCCAAATCCAAGCGCAACTCACGAACTTACCCCCCAGCCGTATTAGTGTCTATGCCCGAATTAACTTGGCTCACAGCCTGCTGAAGCTTGCAGAAACCAGACCTAAAAAGGATGGGAACATGCTGGATTCACCTCTTCCGCTTGACGCCGCAAAAATGCGAGAGATTGCCCAAATGTTAGCGATCGCAATTGAGCAAGCATCAACGTTAGGAGACCAACAAGCCCAAGCCTATGCCCTCGGCAGTCTTGGTGAACTCTATGAGAAGACTCAGCAATGGTCAGAAGCCCAAAATCTGACTCAAAAAGCCCTCATCCTCACTCAATCGATCAATGCACCAGAGATTTCTTATCGCTGGCAGTGGCAACTCGGACGCTTGCTCAAAGTACAAGGCGATGAAGACGGTGCGATCGCGGCTTACTCGGAAGCAATCAACACACTGCAATTGCTACGGAATGACCTCGTTGCGATTAACTCAGACGTGCAGTTTTCCTTTAGAGAGGGAGTGGAACCCATCTATCGTGAGTTTGTCTCGTTACTACTGCAAGGAGGCCAAAAGACCAGTCCAGAGCGCCTAGAGAAAGCTCGTAAAGTGATTGAGTCCTTACAATTAGCGGAACTTGATAACTTCTTCCGCGCCGCCTGTTTAACAGCAAAACCCGTTCAAATTGACGCCATTGACCAAAAAGCTGCCGTAATTTACCCAATTATTCTGCCAGACCGTTTAGAAGTTATCCTAAGCCTCCCTAACCAGCCCTTGCGCCACTATGCGACACCTCTCCCTCAAGACCAAGTTGAACGTACTGTAAAGAAGCTACGTCAAGAGCTAACAGCCGCGATCGGTCGAGCTTTTTTACCCCTATCTCAGCAGGTGTATGACTGGTTAATCCGACCCATTGAAGCCGATTTAGCACAAAGTCAGCTCAAAACTCTAGTCTTTGTTCTAGATGGCTCCCTGCGGAATATTCCAATGGCAGCTCTCCACGATGGGAAGCAGTACTTAATGGAAAAATATACCATTGCTCTGACTCCAGGGTTAGAACTGTTGGAATCCCAGCCTTTGACACGAGGTCAGCTCAAAGTCTTGACCGCTGGACTTTCTGAAGCTCGTCAAGGCTTTTCCGCCCTCCCGGCGGTGGAAGTGGAACTCAATCAAATTTTGTCTCAGGTATCGGGTGAAAAACTATTTAATCAGGAGTTCACCAAGACCAAGATTCAAAATGCGATCGAGGCAATTCCTTTCCCTGTGGTACATTTAGCCACTCATGGTCAGTTCAGTTCCAAGGCGGAGGACACGTTCATTCTGACTTGGGACGACCGGATTAACGTTAATGAATTAAATAATTTCCTGCAAAAGACTGATCAGCGCCGAGCGATTCCGATTGAATTGCTGGTTTTGAGTGCTTGCCAAACCGCCAGAGGAGACAACAGAGCTGCTCTAGGAATTGCTGGCGTCGCTGTGCGAGCCGGAGCCCGTAGCACACTGGCAACCTTATGGTCGGTTAATGATGAGGCGACCTCTGCGCTAATGGGACAATTCTATCAGGAGTTAGCCAAGCCCTCTGTAACCAAAGCGGAAGCCATCCGTCGCGCCCAACAATCCATCCTGAACAATCCTAATTGGCAGCACCCCTATTACTGGGCACCTTACATATTAGTGGGGAATTGGCTTTAATTCAGTCCGGGCAACAGGAGACTTGTCAACCAAATCTTAAAAGATATTTAAGCAACATTGCCATTGTTAAATTTAAGTAATAAATTGTCAAATTTTGAGAGCGACATCAAAAGTATCCTTATTCTTGGAAGGCTGACCACCACTTGCCCTAACAGGACTCACGGATTTCAACGGGGGACTGAGGCTTTCAGTGCTTGCGCTCCTGCGTTTAGCTGCGTCAGTCCTTATTTTAATAACGAAACAATTACTAGAGAAGAAGCACTTCCATGATTCAAAAAATTTTAGTCGCTGTAGCCGGTCGGGGACTCTGTGAAGAGATGCTCAACATGTTGCTGGAAATCCCCGCGATGCAACAGGTATCTGTCACTGTTCTGCACATTGTGCCTCCCCAAGTCACGGCCGATGCTATGTCCACTAAGTTGGAAGAGGGAGGCAAAATTCTAGCCCAAGCCGTCAAGTCTATCAAGTTAGACCCCAGTAAAATTGCCGCTCGACTCAAACAGGGAGAACCCAAAGATATCGTCCTCCAAGTCGCTGAAGAAGAAGACTCTGACCTGATTATTATGGGTTCGCGAGGGCTGAAGCGCTTAGAAGCGATTTTGGAAAACTCGGTCAGTCAATACGTTTTCCAATTATCTCCCCGTCCCATGTTATTGGTTAAAGACGACGCCTATGTCAAACAAATTAGGCGGGTGATGGTGGCGATGGATAAATCCGATTCAGCTCAACAAAGCTTGAATTTAGCCCTATCACTCTTACAAAACATTAACGGCAGTGAGCTATTTTTAGTCCATATCAACCCGGACAAGGGTAAAGCCGCTGAAGCCACTGGCCCAGCAGAAAACGACCCGGTTCTAGCATCGGCAGTAGCAGAGGCAAAACGGCGGGGTGTCGCTTACCGTTGTATTAACACCAGTGGTAAGGCAGGGGAAGAGATTTGCCGATTAGCCGATGAAAAGAATATTGACTTGTTAATTCTCGGTTCTCCGGATCGCCGTCCCTCTATTGCTAAAACTTTACCCGATTTAGATCGATTACTAGGGGGTTCGTTATCCGACTATGTCCGAGTTTATGCTAACTGTCCTGTGCTATTAACACGTACTGTGGCTTGAACTCGAACTTAACCTTCTGAAGCCTTAGTCTTCTTTCCGCCAAAGGTGAGTAACACCCCGTTGACTGTTGTGGCCGCTTAGTCGGGACTCAAGGGATAGGACGTTGTCTCTTGGCTCCCGACTTTTGTATGCCCCAACCGATTTCAACAGCAACAGGGTATTTTGCCCAAAGCCTAACCGCATAAAAAAACCCCGCCTGAGCTTTGGCATAGGCAGGGGATTTTGTTGACTACAGATTCTAAGTATTTTTGTTGCCTTCGCGGCTAGCTGTTTGGATGTACAGAACCAACAGGAAAACCGTAGGAACCAGCACAAATAAAATGCTGGCGATAAACCCTAATTCATTAACTTGCATTGAACCAGTGCCTCTAATTTGCTATTGTTTTAACCCGCTTTCTTTAGGATATCATCAACGCTCTTCTGCAAGTTATCGATTCAGTTTGAGGGTTTTGTTTTCACGCTCACTGCTCCATTGACCAACACTTGACAGGCTAAGCGATAAGTGTCAGGCTTCTTCTTAAGCTTGCGCTTTTCTACATCAGTGCGAGGGGAAAGATTCTCTATTCCTTCAGTCACCTCAACAATACAAGTCCCACATTGACCGTAACCGCCACAATTCATCATCTTTCCCATGAACGAGTAGAGGTCAATGCCATTCTGTAAGGCCTTCTCTCTTAAGTTAGCCCCATCCGCCGCAATCACTTCCTGCCCTTCTTTGACAAATTTGATATTACCCATCAATCCTCCTGACTCTCACCTTACCCCTATCTTATTAAGAAATATTAATAAAATCTGAGTTTTCAGGAAAGTTGTAGGTTTTTGCCCTAAGTTAACCCCACTAACCTCTAGGGCAAGTTCGATAAATTGCTGTTTGGCAGATTACTGGTTGCCCGTTGCAGAGTCGCTAACGCCCGATTATACTCCAGAATCGCGCTGAGCTGATTAAAGCGAGCACGAGTGAGAGCGGTTTGCTGATTGAGTACATCCGTTTGGGTGCCTACCCCCGCCTGAAATCGTAATCGTGCCAAGCGTAAGCTTTCTTCAGCCCGTTGCAGCGCAATCGTCGCCGTTTCAATATTTTGGGCGTTAGCATTCAAATTGAAAAAGGATTGCTCTACCTCAAGGCGTACTTGGTTACGCTGGTCAGCAAAACGAGTTTCTGCGATTGAAATATTCCTTCTAGCCTGTTCTGCTCTAGAGTGAGCCGCTCCACCATCGAAAAAATTCCACCGTAGCGTTGCCCCCAGCGATAAGCCGCCAGCCGGTCCCTGGTCATCGCTTAAAATCCCCAGCACATTGTAACTCGCCGACAACCCAGCTTGGGGTCTGATGGCCGCCAGAGCAATGCGCCGCTGCTGTTCACCAATATCGCGTTGAACGAGAAACTGTTCCAACTCCGCTCGGTTTTTATAAGCCAAAACAATACTCTGCTCTAGAGATAAAGGCCATTGTCCCGCCACGGCAATGGGGTCAGCCGCCGACAAATCAGCCGTCTGAGGCACACTTAATAACTGTGCAATTTGGCGTCGGCTGACTCGTTGCTCACTCAGGGCACGAGTCAACTCTTGTTGAGAACTGGCTAAATCCACCTCAGCCTGCAAGACATCAAATCGAGTGCCCAACCCCGCTTGTTCTAACAACTGAGCATCTCGTAGACTTTGAGTGGCGGCACGCACCGCGTCTTGAAAAATATTGACTTGAGCATCCGCCTCTTGCACCGCATAGTAGGCATTGGTAACATCCAATCGCAATTGTTCAGAAAGACGTTCCACCTCTAGCTGTTGGAAACGAACCTGTTGCTCAGCTTGTCGAATTTGAGCCGGACGAAGCCCAGCGGTGAACAAATCATAATTGGCTTGCAGCGCACCATTGAAGGTTTGACTAATGATATTAGTCGGATTAAAAAAAGGATTATTCGCGGATGCCGAATTCCGCAGTCTCTGCGCCGCCGACTCGTCACGAGAGAACGTTGCCGTAACTCCCAAGGTCGGAAACTCAGCCGCGAGAGCTTCTTGTAGAGCCGACTGATTTCGTTCTAAGGTTAACTTGGCAGCCTCAATAGTCCGATTATTCCGCTGTGCCAGTTCCAGTGCCTGCTCTAAGGTAATGGCCTGGGCGTTTGTAATCTGAACTTCCTGGCTTTGGGTGGGAAACAGTAAGGGGTCGGGGCTGGGGTTGAGAGACTCTGGCGCGGGAGTTCTCTGATTGGGACGAGGCGACTGAGCTAGAGCTGTGTTCTCAGCAGCAGGAACCGCTGACTCCAAGGCTGGCTTCTGTGTTACAGAACGCTCGGACACGGAAATTCCTCTAGGACGGTTCTGGGTATTACCCACCCTCCCCGCCTGTGGCTCAGGCGTTAGCGTTAGCGTAGCGGCATCTAAGCCACGAACAGGCTGGAACGAACTCGGTTCACTCCGCCTCTGTTGATTCGAGTTCTGGCTCTCTCTGTCTGTAGCTCTTCCCCTATTCACCTTACGCACAGGATTCACCACCCGTTTCGGTCGCTCAGCCTGCAAGGCTAATGTGATCGGAGTGCTAGAAGAAGGAACTTCAGGTAAAACTTCGGATTCCTTGACCTCCTCTGGTTTTCTAGTCTCTTCTTTTTCAATCAGAACAGAGGTGAACAAAGGCTCTTGAGTCAAAGCTTCTGACAGATCTGGGTTTCCTGGCTCAGGCAGTGTATGGCTGAGGTCTTGAAGTAATAGTAATTCTTGAGAAACACCAGGCTCTACAAAGCTTAGGGCGATTGCAGCTCCTACACCGACAGCCATGAAATGACGAAAAGTTAGCATATGTTTTGAAATCTGACCTTTAGTCTTCAACAAACTGCTTTTCTTGAGCAATTTACCAGTCTTTTGCACAATAATCGCTTGTCTAAAGGTTAGGCAAACGAAGAGATGGGCTGACTTTGAGTAAAGGAATTCCGAGATTGTCTCACCATCAGTAGGCACGCCACGATACTGCTAAATTATTTAATTTTTTGGTTCACTATTGATGAACTGTAAAAGACTATTGTCTATCTTTTCACCTGCGGCTGGCTGTCCATGAGTTCTTGTTGTTCTTGAGTGAGTTGTTCACGCAGCCATTCAATTTCTGCTCGATGTACGCCAAAGCAATGCTGCAAGACGCCTTTTTGGTAGGGGTCAGTCAGTGATAGCTGCTCTAACTCAAGATTGTCTAAGCGCAACTGACAAATGTGCAAACGATGCTCTAGTAGCTTAATTCGTTCTACCCGTTCCAGGTTGCCGAAGAAGAAAAACTTGATAAAAAAGCGAGAGCGGCTATTGACCCAGCTTTCATGGGGATGTTCCATCATCTTTTGATGCCAGCGCTGACGTCCATTGGCCGTGATGCCGTAAGTTTTCCGATTCGGGCCTGCGTCTGTTTGGTCAATCGCCAAAGTCGTAATTTCTCCTCGCTCCTCTAGACGCTTGAGTAAGGGATAAATCGCTCCATAGTTGACGCTAATACTACTGCTCATAAATAACTCTAGCTGCTGCTTTAATCGGTATCCATGTAAGGGTTCGCTCTGGAGAAGACCTAACGTTGCAAGTTCCAGCATTTCCTTAAATATATTTTCTCTCTTATCTATACCAGACTGATATACTAAACAGAAATATGCGTGTCTAGTTTACATCGCCTAACTGAGAATCTCTAAAAAGTCGCCTAATATCATACCAGACTAGCCATGTCAATGACTCAAGTCAGTGTCCTGCTCTCTGACCCGTCACTCATGGAGAAGGCATCTACTCGGCTGACTCCCAATGGCATCGAGTCATGGTAGACCTCTTTCCAACCTCTGGGATACCTCAAGCCATCCCAGGGAAACGGTAACAGGTGAAACCCAATACTTAAGGCCGCATCGACCCAATGAGTCACAAGGAGAGGAAACGAAAATGAGTGAACCGGAATCCGGTAAGTATTCAGTTCCAGCACAGATTGAACAGACTGTGATGACTGAAACTCATGAGGCTGATGAAGACGAGTCTTTGTGGAATGGGCGGGTTCACCCACGTTCCAAGAAACGTTGGTTAATGGTTGTGGGGGCGATCATTCTGTTGTTGGGAGGGGGTTTGGGTTGGTACTGGTGGCAAACCAGCCATGCGAAAAAGGCCTCGAATGCTCCTGCTGCCGGAGCGGGTCAACCGCCAGGAATTCCGGTCAAACTAGCCACTGTCGAGACAGAACGAGTCCAAGAAGCTACTGATTTTGTCGGTTCCTTAGAAGCCCCACGAGGTGTAGTGATTAAGCCAGAGATCGAGGGGCGAATTACACAGATTTTGGTTCAAGATGGCGCTCGTGTCCAGCAAGGACAAGTGATCATGCGTTTAGACAGTGACAGCACCGAAGCGAGCCGGATGCAAGCCAAAGCCAACCTTGACCGCGCTCAAGCTCGTTTGGCTGAACTCGAAGCGGGGACGCGTCCCGAAGAAATTGCCCTGGCCCAAGCTCGGTTAAATCAAGCCGAAGCCCGCCTTGCCAACGCTAAAGCTGGGGCAAGTCCGGAAGAAATTGCTCAGGCTCAAGCCCAAGTAGAAGCCGCTAAAGCCGAGGCTGATTTGGCGAAATCGCGAGTGAGCCGATATCAGACCTTAAGACAACAAGGCGCTATTTCTCAAGATGTGCTGGAAGGCTACATCAAAGAAGAGCGTAGTGCCACAGCCCAGCAACAAGAAGCTGAACGACGCTTAGAGGGACTGCGAAAGGGTAGGAGTTCTGACATCGATCAACTCACCGCTGCGGCTGAACAAGAGCGGCAATCCTTAAACCAACTCAAGAATGGCCCCCGCAAAGAAGAGATTGCTCAGGCGCGATCGCAAGTTTCTGAGGCCGCCGCTCAAGTCCGCTCATCGGAAGTCCAGGTACAAAACACCCAGATTGTCGCGCCCCTCACAGGGATTGTAGGAAATATTCCAGCGAAAGTAGGAGACTTTGTGAGCAAGGGGGATACGCTCACCACCATTACCCAAAACCAAACATTAGAGCTAAATTTGTCAATTCCCTTAGAGCGTGGGCCAGAGTTGCGCTTGGGGCAACGAGTCGAGGGAACCGATAACCAAGGGAATGTACTCGGTATGGGAAGAATTAGTTTCATTTCCCCTCAAGTTAATCCCACATCTCAAAGCATCCTGGCTAAAGCCAGCTTTGACAACTCACAAGGACAACTACGGGATGGACAATTTCTTCGAGCCAAAGTGATTTGGAATACGGCTCCTGGTGTTTTAATCCCAACCACCGCCATCTCTCGCGTTGCTGGAGAAAATTTCGTTTTCGTCGCCGAAGGGCAAGCATCGGCTAAACTCACCGCTCGCCAAAAACCTGTCAAGTTAGGTGAAATTCAAGGCAATAAATACCGTGTGATTGAAGGATTAAAGCCCGGAGAAAAAATTGTTGTTTCTGGATTACTTAACTTGGCTGATGGCGCTCCGATTATTCCAGAGTCGTAGTTGAATTGAATGGGTTTATATCGGAATAATAGGGGTTTTAACGCAGAGGCCACGGAGGTTTTCGCAGAGGAACGCTGAGGTTTGGGACTTCATTTTTTGTCAATTCAGATCGCAGAGGAAGCAATGTCATGAGTAACGGGTAATCGGTATTAATCATTCTCCAATTACCCATTACCAATTACCCATTACCAATTACTCATTCTATGTTTGTCGATTTTTTTATTAAGCGACCGGTCTTTTCGACGGTCTGCGCCTTAATTATTCTTCTGGTGGGAGCGATTAGTATTCCTACCCTAGCCATTGCTCAGTTTCCAGATATCAGCCCGACCCAAATTAATGTAACAGCAAACTACACTGGGGCCAGTGCTGAAGTGGTGGAAAATGCTGTTACGAACATCTTAGAACGGCAGATTAACGGTGTTGAAGGGATGAAGTACATGACTTCATCCAGTAGTAATGATGGTACCAGTTCGATTACTGTCACCTTTGATGCCTCGCGCAATAAAGATATTGCAGCGGTTGATGTCCAAAATCGTGTCTCGGTTGCTCAGTCGCAGCTACCAGAAGCGGTGCAGCAAACCGGGGTGAGGGTCACGAAACAATCCACCAGTCTGCTATTAGCGATCGGTCTGTATACCGAAAAAGGTGAATACGATAATACCTTTTTAAGTAACTACGCCGACCTCTACCTGGTTGATGCCGTAAAACGGGCTAAGGGTGTTGGAGATGTGCGAATTTTTGGGGAACGCAAATATTCCATGCGCCTGTGGATAGACCCGAATCGGCTGGCTAGTCGAGGTTTAACTCCCAAGGATGTCGTCAATGCTTTGAGGGAACAGAACCTCCAGGTGGGTGCAGGGAGTATCGGTCAGCAACCAGCTCCTGAGGGACAAATGTATCAACTGAGCCTGCGGGCTGTGAGTCGGCTCACGGATGTGTCCCAATTTGAGGATATTGTCCTCAAAACAGATGCAGATGGCACCCTAGTCAAGTTTAAAGATATTGGTCGAGCTGAACTAGGAGCCGAAAATTACAGCTCGTTCCTGCGATTTCGGGGCAATGATGCGGTGGGATTAGGAATCTATCAACTTCCGGGGAGTAACGCCTTGGATGTTGCCCATGCGGTGAAAAAAGAGATGGAGCAACTCTCGAAAACATTCCCCCCCGGACTGAAATATCGTGTGGCGTTTGATACAACCAATTATGTGGAAGCGTCTCTGGTTGAGGTACTGATCACCTTGATGATCGCGATCGCCCTAGTCGTCGCTGTGATTTTTATTTTCTTACAGGACTGGCGCACTACTCTGATTCCCTCCATTACCATTCCCCTGTCCTTGATTGGAACCTTCGCGTTTATCAAGGCTTTCGGATTTTCGATCAACAGCTTGACCCTGTTTGGTCTGACTTTAGCCACAGGGATGGTCGTTGATGATGCGATCGTTGTGGTGGAGAATATCACAACCTTTATCCAAAATCGGGGCATGAATCCTCGGCAAGCTTCCTCGGAAGCGATGAGTGAGCTGTTTGGTGCAGTGATTGCCACATCCCTGGTGCTGATGGCGGTGTTTGTTCCAGTGGCTTTCTTCCCAGGCACAACTGGCGCGCTGTATAAACAATTTGCTCTCACCATTGCCTTTTCCATCGCGATTTCTACCTTCCTGGCTTTAACCCTCACTCCGTCCCTCTGTGCACTGCTGCTGCGTCAGGGACAGCGACCCAGCGGCTGGGTAGGCTGGATTTTTGATCGGATTAATAGGTTCTTAGACTGGACACGCCGGGGGTATCAGCGATCGCTCACCTACCTGAGCCATTATAAATCTGTGGTCATCGGGCTGTTTATCCTGTCCTTAGGTCTCACCGTTTGGCTGTTTTTGAGCGTGCCCTCGGCGTTTCTCCCGGAAGAAGACCAAGGTTATTTCATCACAATTGTTCAAGGGCCGGAGGGGGTGTCGCTAAACTATACC
>DATNQL010000473.1:0-12233 GCA_036704025.1 Stenomitos sp. | reverse complement strand
TTCCACCGCTTGCAACATCTCGGCAATTTTACCGAGTTCTGTCCGCATCCCCGTACTGGCGACAATGGCAGTACCTCGTCCGTGAACGACTTCGGTTCCTTGATACACCAAATTAACGCGATCGCCCAAAGGTGTGTCTTCTTGCAGTTGAGCATTAACCTGCTTATTGACCGCGTGAGCTTCCCCAGTCAGTGCCGCTTCCCGAATTTGGAGATTGGATGCCTCAATTAAACGCGCATCGGCTGACACCTGAACACCAGCTTCTAGGAGCATGATGTCCCCCGGCACCAGTTGTTTGCCATCGATCTCAACAGGTTTGCCGTCTCGAATCACGCGCACCTTGGGGGAAGAAAGACGCTTAAGAGCGGCAAGTGCTTTCTCTGCACGGCTTTCTTGAAGGTAGCCCAAGATCCCATTAAGCACCACAATCGCCATAATCGCGATCGTATCTTTGAAGGGAACTCCGCCTTCAGAGCCTCCTTGTTGCAGCGCGATCAAGTCTAAAACCCCTGAAATAATCGCTACCACAATCAACATCACCAACATGATGTTTTTGAACTGATCGAGCAGGATTTCCCACTTACTTCGACCGGCGGTTTCTTCTAATTCATTGGGACCATACTGCTGCAACCGATCTTCAACCTGTTGAGATGTCAGACCAGTTTCTGCATTACTGCCCAACTCTAACAGGGCTTTCTCAACGTCTAGGGTGTGCCATACATTTGCCAGAGCGGGCCGAGAATTTGAATGACTAGATGGAGTCACGGGTACTGTTTGCTGTAACACGATACGAACTCAATCATAGTCTTAAAGACTAATGACCGAGTACGAATGGGATTGAGCGGTAATCAACCGTTAATTTTCACGTCTCCCAGTAAGGGAAACTCAGGCACGAAAACGGTAATTGCCTTGGGGATCAGTCGAAATTTCGCCGGGGTGTACGTCACGATTTCCCCATCGGCATTGATGGGCTGGGGTCTGCGAGTCCGAATTTCAAATTCTTTACCCTCCAGGGTTCGCACACCCGACCACTCAGACTGCCTGCCCCGCCATATTGCCGGAAGTAGCAGGATAATCTGCCACCAGTGTTGATATTCCAAGCTATAAAGATCCAGGCGTTGGTCGTTGATTGCCGCATCATTGGCCACCGCCATGCCTCCACCATAATATCGTCCGTTACCCACCGCAACTTGTACTGTTTTGACCCGAATTGACTGTTCCTGAGTCCGAATTTCTGCCCAAAAAGGTCGAGCTTTCCAAACCACTTTAAGAGCTGTCGCCGCATACGCTAGGACTCCCCAGATGCGCTTGGCTTTTTTGTCGAGTTGGTTGGTAATTTGTACAGAAAGCCCTAGACTAGCGACATTAAAAAAATGCTTATCATTGACCCGACCTAGGTCAATCCGCTGAGTATGAGCAGCGGCAATCACCTCACAAGCTTTGGGTATCGATGGCGGGATTTTCAGAGTGCGTGCAAGGTCATTGGCTGTTCCTAGAGGCAAAATGCCCAAGGGTAACTGAGTGTTCACCAACCCTTCTACAGCGGCATTGAGGGTGCCATCTCCACCGCCGATAATCACTAAATCCACGCGATCGCGATAATGACGAATCAGATCGGATAAATGCTGGGGTTTTGCTGTCGATTCTTCAAACAGTTGAAAGCCCAGCGCTTGTAACTGGCTGATAGCGTCAAAGAGAGTTTCCTCTCCTCGCCGAGAGTGACGATTTACCAGCAACAGCGCTCGCTGAGTCATGCCGCGCCTCGTTATGTTTGAGAGTAGTTTAATCGTCCCACAAAATTGTAGAGAAAACTTCTCTCACCTGGAATAGGCATGAATTGGGAATTGGGGCAATTCTCCAAGATTCCTCCTTGTCTCCCATTACCCATTACCCGTTACCCATTACCCATTACCCATCTTTAGAACTGATAGCGAACACTAAAATAGAAACCTTGATCTTGAGCATTATCACCTCGATCATCGACCTTAATTAAGGGATGACCATAGTCCACTCGCAGACTCAATCCCGGTTGGGCTTCCCAAATAAGACCCAAACCAATGCCCGCTAAAAACCGCTGTGAGGGTAAATATTGATTATTCGGATTATCTGACTTATTCCAAACGACTCCTGCATCGAAAAAGGGCGCGAGTTGAAAGATCGACGCACCCGCTTCGTTTCGCTGTAGTGTAATACGGTCTTCTACAGAGAAACGCACCCCATTGTCACCGGAACGAATGTTTTGTCGGTAACCTCGTAAGGATTGACCACCCCCAATCACAAATTGTTGGGACGGCAATAAACTATCAGGCGTGAGCTGAATGTCAGTTCCCACAATTAAGAAGTTATCCTCATTGAGAATTTGAACGCGCTGTATTTGACCGAGCCAACTCACAAAGCGCCCATCGGGTATGGGATCGGGGTTAGTCGTGGCTCCCAAGGCACCAATGCCGAAACTAAAGAGCGATCGCAAAGACCATGCACCTTTTACATCACGACGCAAATAATCTTGACCAAACTTAATTACTCTCGTGCTGCTACCACCGTTTTCATCCGGCCCAATCCCAAAAGGAAACCCTTCTCCAAACAGAAAGGTTTGACCTTCCTGATAGGTAAAGCCGAGCGACAGAGCCAATTCTTCTCGGGGTGAGCGAATTAACGGTTGCCGAAAACTAATCTCATACAGCTCGGATTGCCCCTCAATTTGATCCCCGAAGGGAACTGATGGGTCAGTAATTTGATTGCGACTCGGAGCAGCTCTGAGTTGCAGAGTTCCGTTCATCGGATTAAGCGGGATGCGATAGCTGAAGTCAAAACTATCAGCGCCACTGGTGGTGGTGTGGTAGTAGGAAGCAGCAATTTCATCCCCATAGCCAGTCAGGTTGCGATAAAGCAAGTTGAGTCCCAACCGCTCGGAACCCACACTCGGCGGCGAGTAGTTGTCAATACCGACACTGCCTTCAAACGGATCGGCTTCGACAACACGAACAATCAGAATGCTCTGTCCTACACCCTTACCAGCTCGCAGCGACGCCTCTACATTATCAAATAAGGGGTCGGCTCGGAGCAGGCGCAATTGGTCTTCCAATTTACCCGTATTCAGCGGTTTGCTTGTACCCAACTGCACACGAGAGCGAATATATCCCGGTTTAACTCGGCGCGTTCCCTCAACTTGAATCTCTTCTAAACTGCCTTCAATAACGGCAATTTCCACAACCCCATCTGGGGGAATCACTTGGTTAGCCAGAATTGCTCTAGAGGTGATGTAGCCCTGATCCAAGTACAATTGGGTGATTTTATCGGCAACTTCTCTGAGTTGTTCCAGACTCAGGGTACGCCCCTCATAAGGTTGCACGATGGGATTGAGTTGCGGTGAACCAAAGACAGTACTGCCAGTGACTTTAATCGTTTTAACAGGTATCGTCTGAGTACTTGGCTCTGTTGTGGGTGTTGGGGTGGGTGAGGGTTGAGTGGGTGTCGGACTTGGCTCTGTTGTGGGCGTTGGAGTGGGTGAGGGTTGAATCGGTGAGGGTTGAGTGGGTGAGTCTGAATCGGGTATTTCCAGTTTTGGAATCGGAGGCGATTGAGTGGGTGAGTCTAAATCGGGTATTTCCAGACTGGGACTGGGAGACGGTTGATTCGGTGAGGTTGAGTCTGGTGCGAGGGGCGCGGGTGTGGTAGAGGGTTGTAAAAAGCGATCTTGGTTAGGGTTGGGTTTTAGGTTCTGGGCAATAGATGGGGGCGTTGTTGGGAGCCGCGCGGGTAAGAATAGCGATGGGAGAAAGCTTTCACCCCTTAAAGGCATCAGCTTGGTGGGGGAGAGGGAAAATACAGAAAAAGCAGAGAAGTCTTCCCACTTGAGCCGCGAATTTTGGTGAACCGTCTCTGGCGTGCCGAGTAGCCCTGATGCGGCTTTGCTCACGCTCACTGGGTGTGGACGCTCCTCATTCGTCGGGCTAGGTTGCCACGCTACCCTCTGAGTCAGGTAGCCAAGGGAGTTGGGTCCTGTTGCTGGCAAATGTTCAATGAACGAGGGCGAAGCGGAAGTGTGCGGTGCGTTCTGGATGGAATCAAGACGGGCAGCGCTGGTAGAAAGCGCTGTTGTCGAGAAAGCCATTTCGTAGTCGTATTCCGGAAGAGAAATTGAGGGGTGGAATAGGGGTTCCCCTTCAGCGTCGCTATCCCCAAGGGATAAGGGTGAGAGGTTCTCTTCTAAGGAGAGAGTCGGAGTTGTTGCTGAGGATTGCTCTAAGTATCCCGTTTCTGGGATGTCGTGGATGTTACTTTCCGGGTTTTTAAGGTCTTTTGAGGCTTCTGGTGAAGCCCCTGGCGTTGCCGTATTCGCATCTGTGCAGCAGGGCGCGGCATTAACATAGTGAGTCGGAAAGACCAATACGCCGCTGATACTACCCGTAACAGCCATTCCCACACCGAATGGGGCAAGTTTCCGCATCAGAGACTTGGCAAGCAAGCCTTTGATCACAACCTCACATCTACACAATCCCATCTCCAAGCGCATGGGTTTCTTATTCTCCTTAGGTCAATATATCGAGAGATTTTGGTTCGACCACCCATCGTCAGTGAGGAAATGTCCCCCAAAAGCCTTCTGTTGATGACGAATAGCAGCAAAAATTTTTGCCTTTCATGGTTATAGCCGATTGCCTATGCTCCCGATGCCACTGTGTTTATTTATTACAAATATATTCATGTCTACTCCGCCTATTTCATCATCTTGCCTACAATTTATAACCTGGCCCAGGCAAAATCTTATCTTGTTCTTATGACCCAAGTCTTCTGGCAAATCAATCCTGTTTCCGGAACCTTGAATTTCGGCGATATCTCTAGAAAAAAATCCCCCGACCATGGGCGGGGGAGAAGCTTACGCTTTAATTAACCGATCTCTACGCGAACCATTCTGGAACGGCTTCTTCTTTAGTGTTGGTGTTGCGCGATGGGGTTTCGCGGTTAAATTTCATATGAATTGAGCGAGTCTGCTCTCCGTCGGCTGCCACCCCGACAATGGGGTAGTCAATCAAGCCATCTTGGAAGGACATCTGGAAGCGGAAGGTTCCATCGGGATTCAGCTTGATTGGGCGTCCGCCAATCGTTACGGTAGCATCTGGCTCGGTCGCACCGTACACAATGAGCTCAGCATCTGCGACTAACCAGAACTGGCGAGGACGCATCGGAATCGCAGAAGCGGAGAACCCAGCACCAGACATGCCAACGCCAGACATGTTCAAACCGGATGCGGTCGGGACAGCCCACATGCCAACCCCTGAGGGGAAGACATAGGAACTGATAGATTGTTCGTGGATGGGTGCTTGCTGCATGGAACCGTATAGAGAACCAGCCACGCGTTGCGCTTCGGCGGATTTCGCCATACCAAAAATGGCGTCGTAAATCGCATTGCCTTCTTGAGTTCCCGCGCTGGTCGCCATCCGCTTGCTGGGGGGAACCAGGGTGTAGACAGTCTTGCCGCGTAGGTCTTCATCCCAGCTAACGGTGATGAATTGATCTTCGATCCAGTCAGAGGGGTAAACCGGCGGAACACGCACCGGTGAGGAACGAGCCAGCGTCAACCAGCGACCATCAGCACAACGATAACCGATATCCACGACATAATCGCGATCGCTCACAGGCATGGGCAAGTACCATTCCCGTGCTAGTTCATCACAAGGATATTCTTGGACGCTGTGAGGACTTTGAGAGTTAATGTCGATGTCGGTGACATCATAAATCCGTAGCGCTAGTTGTTGTCCTCCCTGACTCCGCAAGTCTTCTTTATGCTCATTGGGAATGTCCCAATAGGCATAACACCATTGGGGATCACGAGGCATTAAGACAATCCGGCTTGCACCGTAGCCACCCGGTAAATCCGCTAATCCCTCATCTACAGATGCGAGGGTACCACCAGTACGATCATCCTGACCTAATTCAAACTTTGCAGCTTCCACTTCTTCTTGTGCCTCCACTGTGCGAGATAGACTGGGAGAGATTTTCGTGCGTTGGATCTTTTGAATTTCTGCCAGTAATTGCGCCTTACGCATCCGGCTGTAACGAGAGATGCCATACTCACTAGCGACTTTTCGTAATTGTCGCAAGGTCATCTCTTCTAAGGGTGGGCGTTCTTTTGCCATGATGTTTGCTCTCCAATATTTAAGACGGCAGGTCGGTCAATCCTGATGAATGAAAGACAAAAATTTGGTTTGTCATACAGCACTTTAAGGGCTGAATCTCTAGGTTTTTCAACTTTATAGTTACTCACCGTTTTTGATGTGTGATGCCCTGTTGACTTTTAGCAAACGGGCATTATTCATACAGGGACTTGGGATCAATCCAGCCGTCGATGAACTCAGAGATGCTAATCTCTCAGCATTTCTTCGGGATCGCTTTATAAAACTATGTAACAGAAGATCCCTGGGTTGGGTCAAGGGGATTGATGGGCTGATTTTCGGTAAGTTGACGAATTTCCGAGCATCACGGGGATCAATTGTCATGATATCATGACAATTACGCTCTCGCTGGGATCAAAGGGAATCAAACTTGTTTGGGGATTTCACAGGATTCTGATTGGGCTTACTTGCTGGGGATGAAGAAAAAGTCAAGGTTTGTTGACAAAGCCCAAAACTCTAATCGCAGCCTCCATTCCTAGTGCAAGAAGGCAGAAGTAAGGAGGCAGGAGGCAGAAGGAAAGAAAGTTTGTACAGTAAGCTTTTTAACCTTTTTCAACTGGATCGTTATTTCTGCCACCCTGGTCTAGGATGGATGGGCACACATCGAACCCAATCAGGTCCATCGAAAATAAATAAGGGGAGTTCTTACTCCCCTGCACCCTTAGCGGCTTATGGTTGAACATAGAATCCCTGTCGCTCCATTCGCAGGGAGTGTCAATTCTTAAGATTTCATGGCTAGCTCATAGCGCTTGTTCACTTCATTCCAGTTGATGACATTCCACCAAGCACTTAAGTAATCAGCACGCCTATTTTGGTACTTTAGATAGTAAGCATGTTCCCAAACATCGTTCCCCATAATTGGAAAGCTGCCCTCCATCAGAGGACTGTCTTGATTCGCCGTACTAATCACTTGTAGCTTGCCATCTTTGGAGCGAACCAGCCAAGCCCATCCACTGCCGAAACGCTTGGTTCCGGCTTCATTAAATTGTTGCTTAAAACTCTCGAAGCTGCCGAAGGAATCTGTAATGGCTTTTGCGATCGCACCTTTGGGTTCTCCACCACCATTAGGACCCATAATTTCCCAGAACATGGTGTGATTGACATGACCCCCACCGTTGTTGCGTACCGTTGTCCGAATATCTTCCGGCACACTACTCAGGTTCCGCAGCAAGTCTTCAGGACTCTTACCTTTGAGTTGTGGGTACTTATTGACAGCATCATTCAAGTTTTTCACATAAGCCGCATGATGCTTGTCATGATGAAACCGCATGGTGGCTTCGTCGATATGGGGTTCTAGGGCTTTGTAAGCATAAGGCAGAGGCGGTAGTTTGAACGTCTCTGTACCCCCCTGATTTTGCTTATTGTCTGAGGTCGGTTTTGCGGCTGGTTGAGCGGCACAGGCAAGATTGCCTAAAGTTAATGTACCTGTCGTAGCACCGAGTAAAACTAGAAAATTGCGACGATTAAAAGCCATAAGACGGATCAACTCCTGATAATGAACAGCGCTAGTATATGCCTGAACGGCTTTCATTTCATCTTGACTGAGTATTGGAGGTAGCCGGACTGCTAATCTTATCCCTAGAGCTCTGGAAATAAATCTGCATGGGAGAACTTCGTGCCTTAATTTTTGACGTTGATGGAACGTTAGCGGATACTGAACGAGATGGTCACCGAGTGGCGTTCAATCGCGCCTTTGCAGAAGTAGGGCTAAATTGGGATTGGTCAGTTTTACTGTACGGTGATTTACTGGCGATCGCAGGTGGCAAAGAGCGCATTGGCTTTTACATCAATGAGTACCGACCGGATTTTGAGCCACCGACCGATTTAGACAAATTTATCGCCAACCTTCATGCCATTAAAACTCGATATTACCAACAACTTGTCGCTGAGGGTGCCATCCCTTTGCGCCGTGGGGTGAAGCGATTGTTAAAAGAAGCCAGAGAACAAGGGATGCGCTTAGCGATCGCCACTACAGCCGCTCTGCCAAATGTTACCGCTTTATTAGAACATACCCTCGGTTCAGATAGTCCTTCCTGGTTTGAGGTAATAGCCGCCGGTGATATCGTACCGGCTAAAAAGCCAGCCCCAGATGTTTATCATTATGTACTAGAGGCGATGGGTTTAGAGGCGCGGGATTGTTTAGTGTTCGAGGACTCTAATCATGGTTTCGCGGCATCTTCTCAAGCGGGATTGAAGACCGTTGTTACTGTCAATCCTTACACGCGAAACCAAGATTTTTCCGGTGCCTTATTGGTGTTAAATCACCTAGGAGAACCCGATCAACCCTTTAGTGTCCTTGCGGGTAGTGCTGGGGATTGGCAGTACTTGGATATGTCATTGGTGCATCAGTTGCACTCTGTACACTCGGATTGACTAGTGCAAGAAGGCCGTTCGCGTAGCGTTCTCCGTAGGAGTAGACAGGAGGCAGGAGGCAGGAGGGATATTGGTTGTACAGTAAGCTTTTTGACTTTTTTGAACGGGTGGGGTATTTTCTCCACGCTGCACTAGGCACTACTGCTATCGACGGCTACAGGTCGAGTAATGCCTACCTTATCCTGCTTTAGAAGTACAACTTGAGCCAACCATCCGGAATCAGCTTCTGCCATTTTGAAGCATTTGTATAAGCAAAGCATGAGATTTACATCAGACTTATTGCATAAATGTCTAAGCACATACCGATAAATTGTATAGCAGCGTAAAGGCAATTTACTGAGTGCAATAACTCGAGAATGCTGGGCTTGACGAACCATTGACAAGTGACTTGTTTTGAGAGTTTCCTCTGTCAGTTCGAGTATTCAACTTTTACAGATTTTTTGGAGGTTTACGATTGTGACAACGGGAATATTTCCTTCGCCAGACCATCTACAACCTGAGGAAACAACTGCCAAACAGCAACAACAGCCACTATCTTCGGCCGTAAAATCTTCTTCATCGAAAAGTCAGCTAGAAGCTTTTGCTTTATTTTGTGTGCAATATCCTAATTTTTTTAAGTTTATTTTTCAGTGTCTTTTAACGGGGGTTATTTTAGGTTTTTGTATGATTCAATTAGCTAAGGATACAGAAAAAGATAATGCCTTATACTGGAGTGGTATAACCTCGATGATGGCGTGGTGGATGCCATCTCCTAATTCTGGAAAGAGTTCCTCATCCGATAACAGTTCTGAATCGTAGGAAACATAGTCGTGTTTTAAACCGTTAGCTAGCCTGATGAAAAGAGAGTGTAATTGGCAATGTAAACCAAAAACGAGCGCCTGTACCGGGACTACTCACTACTCCAATTTTTCCGGCATGAGCCGTAATAATTTGCCGACAGATGTAGAGTCCTAATCCAAAACCGAGCGATCGCTTAATTGAAGAACCTCGACGATACAAATCGAACAGGTGTTCACATTCTGATTGAGCCATCCCCACACCATCATCCTGAATGCTACAACAAACTAAAGTCCCTTCAATCTCGGCTTGTAGTTGCAATGTCAGTCCTGGTGGATTGTGATTTAAGGCATTGGAAATCAAATTCTCAAACACACGCCACAGTTGTGTAGGATCGGCATTGACTTGGGGTAAATCGGCTGGAATTAAATTAATTAGAGTGGCTTGATTTTTGGTGAGCATGGGTTCCAAGTCCGCAACAACTTCTTGGATAAAAGGGTAGAGTTGTAGAGGTTGGCAGTGAATAACCATCCCTTTGACTTCATTGACTTGGGCTTCTAGGAGGGTGTTAATTAAGTTGAGTTGGCGATCGCCACTTTGGATCATCCGCTCTAAAATCCGGCGAGGCAGTTCAATGTTGTCTCCGGACTGCTGCTCTAAGTTTTTCAGCACCATTAATGTTCCCGTTACGGGATTACGCAGGTCATGAGAAACGGCATGAAAAAAAACTCGTAGGGCTTCTTCTGAAAGTTTGCGATCGGTAATATCTTCAACTAAACCTTCATAGTACAGCAGAATATTCTGCTCATCCCGTACCTCTCGTGCATTAATATTAATCCAAATTACATTACCGTCTTTACGATAGACTTGTGCCTCAAATTCCGATACCACACCCTTATGCTGCATTATTTTCATGCACTCGGCATAACCGTTGGGGTCAACAAATAATTGGTTTTGAATATCTGTCAGAGATTCGATCAATTCCTCTGGCGAATTGAAGCCATAGATTCGTGCGAGTGCAGGATTGGCTGTGATATAGCCCCCTTGAGGAGAACTTTGAAAAATCCCTTCGAGTGCATTTTCAAAGATACTGCGGTATTTCGCCTCAGCCGCCTCTACTCGTTGATAAGCAAGTTCCAATTCTCTACGGGCGGAAAATTCAGCTTGTTGCAAGCGTTCGTATAAGTAGACTGATAAGTCACAGACCAAACAGACCCAAAACAGAGGTAAAACGCCTGCAACGTAATCCAACAAGCGGTTATAGGCTGACAAACCCAGTGCTGCATTCACCCCTAAATAGCAGAGGTAAGCAAAGAATTGAGAGGTGACATGAAGCCGCCAACGCACCGGAATTAGGGTTGCCTGGATAATGAATACAATCATCCACAGGGGCTTCAGCAGTATGGGAACACGGTATAGGGCGACGGTAGTCTGAGTAACGATGGTTAACGACCAGGAAAAGGCAAGAAACATTACTCCTGGGTAACGACGACCTAGCGGTGTTTTGTGCAAGCCATAGCAGGTGATGAGGCAACAGGCTACAGCGGCACTGCTCAAGAAATAAGATACTTTGAAGGGTTTTTGCTCTGCTAAATCTTCAACGGCTGCCCAAAGGAAAAAGATGACCATTGTGAAAATAAAGGACATCCCCACCCACAAGGCAATCCGCAGGCGCTTCCAGAGGAATTGCTGTCGCCATGCTTGATAGTCGGCGGCAAGGGCATTCGTTGTGATACCGAAGGGGATTCGCTTGGCGACTATGGCGTCACCCGATGCCGCTAATCTTGACCTGAAGGGTAATAATGCGCTGGCAATCGTTTGCACTCTCTCGAAAAAGCGATGCCGAAGGCGGTATGCTCTTCGACCATGCTTCCCTTCGGGACGCTTCGCGAACGCAAACGCTTCCTGACCATCGCCCCATGTCTTGCCCTCCCGTTTCTGGCTCATCGGTCAACTCACTCAGCCAATATTGATTCACCGTAACCACCTACCCGGTTGGATGGTACTACAAGTGGAGCGAGGTGGACTTCACCCAATCAGGGTGCTTTTTCTTTGGATCAGGGGTGGGCCGGATACCTGCCCCACAATTAGATATTGTTTGATCAGGGATAGCATAATAATCGAAGTCCTTATGAGGGCAAGTAGACAAGTGCTAGCAGAACTGATCCAAGACTTAGAGCAGGAAACGCTGGACAATCTCGAAAGAGAGGAGCGGTTTATCACTAGTGAGGTGAGTTGGCAGCAGTACGAAGCGCTACTGCTCAAGTTGGAAAACAACTCCTACTATCGCATTACCTATCTCGATGGAGTGTTAGAAATCTTGTCGCCTAGTCGCCGTCACGAAGGAGTGAAGAAACGCATCGCGACGTTGTTGGAAGTTTATTTTGAGGAAACCGACACAGAATATTTTCCGCTGGGTTCCACGACTTTACGCAGACAAGAGCAGCGGGGTGGCACGGAACCCGATGAAAGCTACTGCATTGGTATAGAAAAAGAGTTTCCTGATTTGGCTGTAGAAGTCGTTTTTACTAGTGGTGGAGTGGATAAGTTAGCAGTTTACAAAAAGCTAGGGGTGAAAGAGGTTTGGTTTTGGGAAAAGGGTCTATTTTCACTGCATTGCTTACGAGGGGATAACTATGAGCCTATTTCTAAGAGCGAATTACTTCCCGATTTGAATTTAGGGTTGCTGGCTGAGTATGTACAGCATCCCAATCCGCTTTTCGCAGTTAAAGAGTTTCGCCAGCAACTTCGGGGGTAAACGAATTTTACTTTGAGCCGATTTCCTACCCGACGCTTCGGCAACGGCTTCGCCGAACGGGAACGGAGAGAGCGAACAGGACAGCGACGCTTCACGTATCTACTCTCAACTAGCGCGCAAAACGTCCTCAATCTGTGACTGGTGAAGCGCAC
>DATNQL010000472.1:0-2163 GCA_036704025.1 Stenomitos sp. | reverse complement strand
CGCTTGCTCAGCCCCATAAAGTTGTTAGGATCAACGGCTTTGTCTGTGGAAATGAGAACAAAGGTTTTAACGTTGTGAGTATTAGCTAGCTTGGCTAAATGGAAAGAAGCGAGGGCGTTGTTTTCCAGCGCTTCTGTGGGGTTATGTTGCATCAAGGGTACGTGCTTGTGAGCAGCAGCATGGAAGACAATATCGGGTTTCCACGTTTTGAAAATTTGCTCGATGCGGGTTTGATGGCGAATATCCGCAATGAGGGCAGTCAATGAGAGATTGGAGAAGTTTCGCCTTAATTCCTGCTCGATGTTAAAGATGCTATTTTCTCCGCGTCCAAGCAGTAGCAAGTGCCTGGGTTCTAGACGCGCTAACTGGCGACAGATTTCTGAACCGATACTACCACCAGCCCCTGTGACGAGAACGGTTTGTTGGTAAATTTGCGATCGCGCACTCAAAAATTGGGAACTAAATTCAGCGTCGAAGTCCAGTTGAATTTCAGGTCGTCCCAGGATGTCTTGAATCTGGATGTCTCTCGCTTGGGGAGTGAGAGTGCGATCGCCTAGAATTTCGGCCTGTCCGGGTAGAACTTTAAGCTTGAGCGAAGAGCCACGCGCTTGATTGACAATTTCCCGAATTTGTGAAGCCTTGGCTGAAGGCATGGAAATCAGCACTTCGTCCGCGTTTAGGCTTTGTGCTATCACGGTCATTTGGGAAGTTTTACCGAGAACTGGCACCCCCTCTACTTTCCGTCCCACTTTTGTGGGGTCATCATCCACAAAACCGACAATTTCTAAGTTCAGTTGCGGATTTTGTCGAACTTCTTGGACGATCTGGCAGCCTGCCCTGCCTGCTCCTACCAGCAGCACCCGTTGTCGCTCTGTTGGGGGAAGACCTTGCCGACGAATATGGCGGGTGTAGCGACCCAATTGTTGTTGAGAAAGCGACCATCGACGAGCATATCGCAGGCCAATCATTCCCATCAGACAAAAACTCCAGTCAATAGCTGCAACCCCTATGGGAATTCCGTTAACGGGCTGCAAGCGAGGAATAACAAGGCGGTTGGTGACTAGAAGTAGCAAAGAATAGAGCGTGATTGCCTGGAAAAGGGTGATGGCATCCTTGAGACCAAACAAACGCCAGATTTGTTTGTAAAGGCCAAACGCACTCTGCACAATCAGGCGTCCGGTGATAGCCAGCAAAGGCAGCATCCACGCCAGGGTTTGGTAACTAGCTGGAATATCTCCGTCAAAGCGCAGCGAAAAGGCAAGGCTGCAAGCCAACCAAGCAACAAATGCATCTAGGCCGAGTTGTCCCAGTCGGTATATGGAGGGAAAGAACACTCGATTGGGCATGAAGTTTATCCCCAAAGAGGGTTAGCAGCAAAGTTCAAGGATAAGGATACCTTGCTTAGACGCCTGAGCTATCATGAGGTTTCTGCTGGGATAGTTCATTTTGCGGATGCAGGATTTGATGGCGGATGAGGGCAGCAAAAACTGCCACCATAAAACTGGCAATGATAGCAATTACGGCTACCTGCTTGATGGAGCGAGTCGTCAGTATCTCCGATTCCTTTAAGATCTTTACGGAGATAAATTCAGAAGTAAGCTGCGATAGATTTTTATGTAGCTGCTCCAGATCCTTTTTGTCATACTCTCCGCTGGCCATGTCAGTAATCATCTGTACTCGCTCTATTTCTAGGGCATCCAGTCTGGCTTTATTCTTGGAAGAGACTTGCGTAATTTGCCGATCCAAGTAACGTATAACCTGTTGGCGTTTATCCTGCTCTTGCTCCAACATCGTCTGTCGGTTCTCTATCGCCTGCTCCACTCTTGTTTGAAACTCACCCTCCAGTTGGCTAATAATCTTGGGGGTGATTCCCTGGAGAGAATTGGCGTTGAGTGATTGCAGGGCGAGATTAATTTCCTGATTGATCGGGTCATACTGCGGCTGAGCGCTAATTGAGTCTAGTTTTTGATTTTTCAAGAACTTGACAACTAGGTTACTAGCTTGAGTGGCGTCCATTTGCAAGAGAGGTTGACCCGCTATAGTAAGCGGAACAGGTTCGACAGCAAGAGTAAGCTGTTTCTGGTACTGTTGGGGTTTCAGGAGGGAAAGGGGAATAGCGATCGCTGAGAGAACTATAGTCGTCAGGCCGATAAGTTTCCAGTT
>DATNQL010000471.1:0-15008 GCA_036704025.1 Stenomitos sp. | reverse complement strand
CCCTGTGTGACAACACCAACCCCAATGCCTTTATGGCAGAAGCCCTGATGGGATATTCGCTCTCAGGGATTTTTGGCTACTCCCATATGTTAGGGGGCTATGCAGGCGGTCAAGCAGAATATGCCCGCGTTCCTCATGCTGATGTCGGTCTATGCAAGATTCCCAACGGGTTAACAGACGAACAGGTGCTGTTCCTTTCGGATATCTTTCCAACTGGCTATATGGCAGCGGAAAACTGTGATATCAAACCCGGTCATGTGGTTGCTATTTGGGGTTGTGGCCCGGTGGCCCAGTTTGCAATTCGTAGTGCGTTTTTACTTGGAGCAGAACGGGTAATCGCGATCGACCGTGTGCCTGAACGCCTCCAGATGGCAAAAGACGGCGGGGCAGAAGTCCTCGATTTTGAACAGGTTGATGTTGGGGAAGCCCTCAAAGAAATGACGGGAGGTCGTGGCCCTGATGCCGTGATGGATGCAGTGGGGATGGAAGCCCACGGTATGGGACTGGAGGGACTATACGACAAAGCGAAACAAGCAGTCCGTTTAGAAACAGATCGTCCCCCTGCTTTGCGGCAGGCGATCCTTGCCTGTCGTAAAGGAGGCACTGTGTCCGTTCCTGGTGTTTATGGTGGTTTTGTAGACAAGATTCCAATGGGGGCTTTTATGAACAAAGCCTTGACCATGAAAACGGGACAGACCCACGTTCACAGGTATTTTACCCCGCTACTGGAGCACATTCAGAAGGGCGATATCGATCCATCGTTCGTGATCACCCATCGTCTGCCACTAGAGCAAGCACCCCACGGCTACGAAATTTTCAAACACAAAAAGGACAACTGCATCAAGATCGTGCTAAAGCCGGGTCAGGCTGCCTGAAACCCCTGTCTCATAGCTAAACCCTGAAAGTCCCCCTTTTTAAGTTAAGGGGGATTTATATCATGTCCGTCTAATTACCCCTAATAAAAATTCTCCGCGTCCCCGTGTCTCCGTGTCCCCGCGTCAATCCTAACGATGGGTGTTTAACCGGACATGATATTAGGGGGATCTCCGGGTTGGAAAACAGACCCTAAGACTTCCCCCTTCGCTGCAAGTGTTGGGGAGTTAAAGGGGTTAGGTTACACCCCGCTTTTAGTCCAAAACGAAATCATCACCCTCCCCTCTGCCTCAACCGTTGCCATTCAACGCCGACAACTGCAAAACCGTCCCACTGCTGCCAAATCTCTTGCCGTTCTTGCTGACCCCATCTTCGCTCTCAACGACACTCGTTTTTCTCAACTACACCCCAACCAAACCCCGAGACACTCGCCAACTCTGCCCTCACTCGCACCGCTCGTAACTTAGGTTTAGGGGACAGTGCGAAAGTACTTGACCGTCTACAATATACTGGCACCGAAGCCAAGAAAATACTCGCCTTCGTCCCAGAAACTAAACGTCTGCAAGCCTTAGACTTTAATGCCTCCCGCACTACTGCCACTGACCCGAATTTAGCCCAATACCAAATTATCCACCTTGCCACTCACGGCTTACTCGACCCCATCAATCCTGAATTATCAGGAAAAGATGCTCAACGAGGGACAAAATCCGATATCGGCTTTAAGAGCCGCACAACTGGAGATGTGGCACTCTGGACAATGGCAATCTCCTTATTATTGGGCAGCTTTTACCATTCAAGGGGACTGGCGATAATAATGGGAGCAATTGGTAGCGAGGACACTCAACACATGGGACTTTTCCTAATAGGAAAAAGTTTACCGAAAATTTGGGTTTAAAGCCCCGTCCTTCTAGGACGGCTTTTCTTAGTTTATAGCTACAAATAGCAGTAAACCTGGTAAAATACTATCATGATTGTACTTGAGTTTAAGTTAAAAGGTAAGTTGCAGCAATACCGGGTTATTGACGACATGATCCGTACAGCTCAATTTATCCGAAACAAAGCACTCCGGTACTGGATGGACAATCAAGGCGTTAAGCTGTCCGACCTCTACAAACAATGTGCTGTCTTAGCTAAAGAGTTTGAATGGGCTGGAAAGCTTAACTCAATGGCGCGTCAAGCTTCGGCAGAACGTACCATAATTGCTATCCAACGTTTCTTCGCTAATTGTAAAGCCAACAAACCTGGAAAGAAGGGATATCCACAATTCAAAAAAGGAACTCGTTCTGTTGAATACAAAACATCAGGCTGGAAACTTTCTTCTGATAAAAAAAGTTTGACTTTCACGGATGGTTTTGCCGCAGGAACGTTTAAGTTAGTAGGTTCCCGTGATTTGCACTTTTATGCACCTGACGAGATTAAGCGGGTGCGAGTAATTCGTCGAGCCGATGGCTATTATGCTCAGTTGTGCGTCAACATTGAACGAACTGAGCAAGTAAAACCATCAGGTAAAGCCGTTGGGTTGGACGTTGGGTTAAACCACTTCTTAACCGATAGCACTGGGGCAACCGTACCTAATCCGCGTCATCTGCGTAAAAGTGAGAAAGGGTTAAAACGGGCACACAGACAGGTTTCCAAAAAGAAAAAAGGTTCAGCCAACCGGAAAAAGGCTATCAACAGACTAGGAAGAAAACACCTCAAAGTCAGTAGGCAGCGTAAAGATTTTGCCGTTAAGACGGCATTGTGCGTAGTGAAATCTAGCGATTTCGTAGCTTATGAAGACCTTCAGGTGCGGAATATGGTGAAAAACCATCAGCTTGCTAAAAGCATTAATGATGCGGCTTGGTCGCAGTTTGCCCTGTGGTTGCAGTATTTAGGGAAGGTGTATGGGAAAACAGTTGTTGCTGTTGCTCCCCAATACACCTCCCAGGACTGCTCGACTTGCGGCAATACGGTTAAGAAGTCGCTATCTGTCAGAACTCATGTTTGTGGTTGTGGGACGGTATTAGACCGCGATCACAACGCCGCGCTGAACATCCTAGCCAAAGCTTTAAGACAAGCTCCGAACCACTTAAATACCCTAGGGCATAGGGAAATTGTTGCGAAGCATGGTGCGATAGCAGCAAACGCTTGGGGACAGACCGACCTCTACTCGTTGGTGGTGACATCAACGAGCAAGCCGACTGGTTGAACCAAGAATCCTCGCGCCTTCAGGCCGAGGAGTGTCAATTTATGCTAGAACTAGCATCAATAGAGTGAAACTAGGCAACAATTTCCGCGCAATGCTGCACTGTCTATGATCAAACGAATCAATCATGCTGCAAATTTCTAACACCGTGAGTATCCCAGAGCATGAGATTGAGATGAGTGCCGTGCGCTCTCAAGGGGCAGGGGGGCAAAACGTAAATAAGGTGGCGACTGCCATTCACCTGCGCTTCAACATCATGGCTTCCTCGCTACCCGATCGCTACAAAGAGCGGCTGTTGAAGCTTTCCGACCAGCGCCTTACCAAGGAAGGGGTGATTGTCATCAAGGCTCAAGAACACCGCAGCCAGGAGCAGAATCGGGAAGAGGCGTTGCAACGATTGCAAGACTTGGTTAAGAATGCGATCGCACTTCCCAAACCCCGTAAACCCAGCAAACCGACTCGGAGTTCTCAAAGAAAGCGTCTGGATAGCAAAACTAAGCGAAGTCAGATTAAGGCGATGCGAGGAAAGGTGACGGATGAATAGGACAGCTTTTTGAACACTCAATCTTTCTCCTCACAAAACTCCGCAATCACCTGTGCCTTGACTGCCTCTAGCGGATAGGTTTTGGGATAGGTTGAAAACATCAGCATGATGCCCTGAAGCGTCGAGGAAAAATAGAGCGATCGCTGTCGTGGGTTAGCAACTCCCAACTTGGTGAACATCTGAGTCTGGATCTCAAACTGCTTTGCCTGCTCATCCATCAACTTCTGACTGTATTTCGCCACAATCGGGTCAAGCCGGGGTTGGGTAAACAGATTGAGATAAAATCGGAAAACCTCGGGTTGCCGTCGCACATCATCTAACGCACCCTCGGCAATATGGCGAATTTGCTCGGTAGGCGTTGGCTTGGCGACAGCGGCATTCATGACGACCAGCAGATCATTGAGCCGCACATCGACGAGTGCTGCCAAAACGTCTTCTTTACCCTTGAAGTAGTGGTAAAGCAGCCCCTTTGAAATCTGCGCTTGTTTGGCGATATCTTCAATCGAGGTGGCGTGATAGCCTTTCGTGAAGAACAAATCCATTGCTGCTTTCAAGATTTGCTCCCGCGTTGCCTGACGGATGCGCTCGTTTTCTGCTGGGGTACGGGGCATGGATTTTACTGACTGAGAAACTGGATGATCAAACGGGTAACCTCATCTGCATGGGTGAGTGTGGGCATATGATCTGCCCCTTCAATGTACGCAAAGCGAATGTCGGGCACCTGCTGGAATAACTCTGCAACGTGCAAGTTATCAGCCATATCCTGTTTGCCAATGATGAACAGAGTTTTGGTTTGAAGCTCACTTAAGCGATCAATTGTCGGTGGCTGTGCCCAGAGCATCTCAAAGGTTTTCCATTCAAAAGACCGTTTCGTGTTGTGCGTCGTCATCTCAATCATATGATCGCGCTGTGGACTGGACATCACAACGCTATACACAGGATGGTTCAACATCAACTCAACCATTTTTTCCAAATCTGGAGCTACTGCCTTGATTTGCGCGAACCATTGTTGAATATCGGGTGAGAACTGGAAGCCCGACAATCCCGGAGCTACTAGCACTAGCTTGGTGACGCGATTGGGATAAGCCAGGGCAAAATCGGTCGCAATTTGACCGCCGATTGAATGTCCAACTAGAATCGCGCGATCAAGATGGAAATGGTCAAGCAACTGCCGCAAATCCTCAACATAGTGAGCCGGCTCGAGCAGTGGGGGTGACTCTCCGGCACCGCGCCCGTCAAAAGTGATGACTTGATATGTCTGGGCTAACTGCGGGGCAATCAACTCCCAATCTCGCAAATCCGCTCCACCACTATGAATCAACACAACCGCCTCACCCTTACCTTGAACTTTGTAATGCAAATCCATGTCTGTCTCCTTTCACGTTTGTAGGACAGTCAGAATAAACGTTTCAGCCTGATTTTCCAGCAACACTCGGGGCTGATGGGATCGATTGTTTCATCTCCACTATAATTTATGACTGAATAGACAGTCAATAAAAAAAGTGGCTGTTGACGCTTTCCGACCAGCGCCTTACCAACGAAGGGGTGACGGATGATTGACCCTTGAGCAAAAAACACTCAATCTGCTAAGGTAATCCTATTCACACTGAAAACCTAAAAATCTTTGCGCCACTCCAAAGCTGGATCAGAGCTTAAGAGCGGCTAACCCCCAAACTGCAACAACCAGTCTGGAAGCTAGATGAAATGGTAACATTCCTCGACGCACCCCGACTTTTTATGGCAATTAAAATGGGGCGTCTTAGATTTTGGGCTGCTACACATCTACCAAAACAGGAGTGCTTTACCTTCATGTCCCAAAACCTGATTACGGCTGGGGTCATTGACCCTCGGCAAATCCCTCTCGACCAAATCCGGCAGCAAGTTGCCACGTTCCTCAAAATTCCCCTCAAGCAAATCGAGCTGATCGAGTGCTGGCAACACCAAATCTGGGTCAAATTAGTGGAATCCCGTGCCAAATTCATCAGTTATCGCAGCTTACCCCTATGGATTGACCGGGGACTGACTACCATCTCTCGCTGCACGAACCGCATTGAACTTGATCGCATTGGTGAAATCTTGCGTGCTGAACGGGACTGGTACGAGGAAAATGAGATGCCTCAAGCCGTGCAACCTTGGCGCGAGGCTTGGGCAAAACAAGCCCAATACTTGCGGGAAGAGGACGAACGGCTGCAACCGTTTCGTGCCCATCAGCAAGCGGGAGTAGAATGGTATGCCGCTTGGGAACGAGTATTGCTCTGTTGTCAAGATTGTGCTGGACTCAAGCATTTAGCTCCAGAAATTCAGCGACAAAGCCAGGAATTTATCGATTTACCCGACGTGACGGAAGCCATACAACGCCTATGGAGCGATCGCTGGAAGCAACTCTCGGAAGCCATTGCCTAAATTTTTTGTGTAAACGTATGTAAAGTTAAGAGAAAGATGTCAGCCTTGAAGCAGAATTTTAGATGACAACTACTGATACCGAACATAGACGTGAAGGGGCTTCTGGGAAGCGATCGCTTCCTTTACCCCCTGGCAGCTTCGGTCTGCCCCTGATTGGCGAGACAATGAGTTTTTTGAGCGATCCAAAGTTTGCAGAGAAGCGACAAAAAAAATATGGGTCCGTCTTCAAAACCCATCTGTTTGGGCGTCCCACGGTAATGATGATTGGTGCCGAAGCCAACCGCTTTTTATTCACCAGTGACAATCAATACGTTACGATTAGCTGGCCTCATAGCACAAAAGTTTTACTGGGTCCAGCGTCCCTAGCGGTGCAAACAGGTGGCGACCATATCAAACGACGCAAGTTGCTAGCGCAAGCGTTTCAACCAAGGGCACTGGCAGGGTATGTGAGCAAGATGGAGAGTATCACCCGCCGCTATTTGGATCAATGGGAAAGCCAAGGTACCTTGACCTGGTACCCTGAACTGAGAAAATACACCTTTGATGTCGCCAGCAAATTACTCGTCGGGACAGATTCAGCCTCTGAAAGCCATTTAGGTGAGTTATTTGAAGTCTATACGGATGGCTTGTTTTCGATTCCTCTGCGCTTTCCTTGGACTAAGTTTAGTCGGGCCGTGCGTTGTCGCGAACAACTGCTAGCCAAGATTGAGGAAATTGTGCTTCAGCGTCAACAACAGCCTGAGTCCAGTGAGGATGCGTTGGGAATTTTGTTGCAAGCGCGGGATGAAGAGGGCAATAGCCTAAGTTTGCCGGAATTAAAAGACCAGGTGTTATTGTTACTATTTGCAGGACATGAGACATTAACGTCTGCGATCGCATCCATGTGTCTCTTGTTAGCGCAGCATCCAGAAGTATTCGCCGCCGTCCGTGCCGAACAACAGCAACTGTCTCGTGAGCAACCCCTGACACTGGAACAGCTCAAGCAAATGACCTATCTAGAACAAGTCCTCAAGGAAGTTCTGCGAGTACTTCCTCCGGTAGGCGGTGGCTTTCGTGAGGTCATTCAAGAGTGCGAATTTAACGGCTACACCATTCCTCAAGGTTGGTCTGCACTCTACCAAATTGGCAAAACTCATCAAGATAGTGGTATCTATACTAAGCCTGAACAATTTGATCCAGAGCGCTTTGCACCAGAACGGGCAGAAGATAAACCAAAACCATTCAGCTACATACCCTTTGGCGGCGGAGTGCGAGAATGTTTGGGCAGAGAGTTTGCCAAGCTGGAAATGAAGCTGTTTGCGGCTCACTTGGTGAGAGATTATGAGTGGAAACTGCTACCCGATCAAAACCTAGATATGGTTATGGTCCCCACACCTCATCCCCGCGATGGTCTGCGAGTAAACTTTCGGCGCGTAAAGTAAAGGCTGTAAGGTGGGCATTGCCCACCCTATAAGAATTTTCAGCGATTACTTCTTTTCCTCTGGTCGTTGGGTCGCTTTCTCATTCTCAGGCGCTTCTTCAGCCCTCAGTGCAGCAGTCCCTTCCGCCAGTAAATCTTCTGGCTGTACTGACAAGTCAGCCGCCGTATCAATGCGACCATTGGTGTTCGTATTGGGTTTTACCGAATTGCCTTTATGGCTAGCATTACCACTACCCATGACTTTTTCCTTTATCTAAGTATCTCAACACACTTCAGCTTAGACTTAGCGATTGAGACGATTACCCTATCTTGAGGCTTAGATTCTGTAGGCTATTGCGATCGCATCCCCTCGGTGTCCCTGATTCTAACTCCAGAATAATTGGGAAAATGGAGAACAATGCTTCCTCAAAGTACCTTTGTAATTCCCTTTTTAATACGCGTCGTTAGGGGTTATAAGCTGATGTGCAGCTAAATTGCCATAGCGACATTGTCGTAATGGGTGTGGGGTGTAGGGTGTGGAAATATGCTTTCTGAAATGCGTCACAGCTTATCTGTATAATTATTTGTGCTTATTAATATAAGCAGTAAAAAGTTTAAGTAATAATCAGAGTTGTCGGCTGAGAGTGTTGGCTCAATACCATGACTTCTTGTTCGTATATAAATTCGCTGTAGTCAGCTAGGTTATCAAGTCCAATCAGATTGAGAATAATCTCAGCCGCTAACCAAACGGTTGTTTTAACGAATAATTTCTTCCATTGGGTCTTCATTGATTTCTACCTCTTGGATACACACTGGAGGCTTAGTGATTTGGTTAGACTCTCTTACTGAAGAATCAGTTGATTCTTTGTCTTTTACGCAAACTTGAAAGCCTATCCGGGAAATTCCAAGAGGTTGGTAAGACCCTACAAGTAGAAGAACTCTCCACAAAAACAGCCGCTATCCGTGGCTCAGGATGAGTCATCTGAACAGAGGCTGAAATATTAGAATGCACTACCTATATCCCTACAAAGGCTGTTCGCCCTTTTTCAGAATTAGGTTAAAAATGAAGATAGACTGCTATGTTTGACGAAAGTAACATGAAGCGATGAAATACCACGTTATTTACGACGGCAATTGCAACCTTTGCTCCACTTTGGTACAGGGACTAGAAAACCTAGATAAAGGTCAGTTATTTGATTACATCCCGATGCAGGATGAACAGGCTTTGCGCCAATTTGGGGTAACGCCCCAAGATTGTGAGATGGGGATGATGTTAATTGATGCTGCCTCACCAGAACGCAGATGGCAAGGTAGTGATGCAGCCGAAGAAATTGGCAATTTGTTACCCGGAGGGGATATGGTTGTCTCAGCTTATCGTACCCTGCCGGGGATGAAATGGATGGGCGATCGCGTTTATGAGCAAGTTCGTGATCATCGTTATAGCTGGTTTGGTAAACGTTCTAGCACGTATAAATCCGCTTATCCAGTAGGTTGTGCGGCTGTACCCGATTGCCACAGGGAAAATTGAGGCAATGCTGAATTGAGCCGATTTGTCGTCCAGCCATCTGCCTCAATCATTGAATCACGGCATTGTGGTAGATATCGTAGGCGGGTATGAGCGAGTAATAGGCAACAGGGCTACTTTATAGCGTAAAGGGTTGTTCATAACCTTCACTGAAGAAAACCTGATCAATCCCAAAACGTCCACCATAGGGCTTAAACGGTTCAGCCACATAGCCTAAGGCTAAAAGACAGCAAACATCGACCTCTTCTGGAATTTGGAACGCTTCTTTTACCTGAGTACCGACAAACCCTTCCATCGGGCAACTATCTACACCATAACTCTTTGCCACAATCATTAAATGAGCGACCGCTAACATCGTATGGCGGTTCGTCCAAGCTTCTACATGTTCAAAGCAGGGATGATTTTCAAACAAAGCTGGGATTTTCTGACGCATGACATCTGCATAAGCTTCATTCACCGCCCCAGCTTCAGCACCCAACTGAATCACAGATTCTATGTAATCAGGTTCAGCGACACGCCTGTCGCCACAACAAATTAAAACCACAGGCGCTTCACTCACTTGTCGCTGATTGAAGGCACAAGCTTTGAGCCTCTCCTTATTTTCTGCCTCCCGTACCACCACAAAGCGCCAAGGCTGGAGGTTATAACCAGACGGTGCTCGGACACCCAGCCGCAGAATTTCGGCTAAAGCGGCGTCCGGAATCGGATCGCTGCGAAATGAGCGTGCCGCGCGACGCTGCTCAATGCTATCCTTTAAACCCATGCTTGGACGCATGTTGATGGTCATGTTTTCTCCTCATTCCACAGTGAAGTTCGTCATATCACGCAACGGGTTGCACAGCACAAAAACGACTCGCAAAACCTTAAGTTCTGTGTGACTTAACCCAAACCCAATTCGCGTTTGAGCAAGTTGATCGACTTGCTGCCAATATAATTGTCACTGCAAATGAGTTCTGGGGGACGAATAATATCTTCTCTAGCCGCTAAAATGGCAGCTTTGACGGTTTGATAGCTGGCTTGGTCGCTAATAATCGTTTGGGCGCTACGAACTAAGGCATTCAGTTTGTAGGTTGCGTGAAACTGAGCGGTCATCAGGAGCAAATCTTCCCCACGCAGACTGTGGATGATCACCTCTACAATTTGTAGGATACCCTCACTGATGCTCACCACGCCCAAGCAGCTATCTTTGGGGAGGCTTTGAATCAGCTTGATTTCCTTTCCATAATCGTAGATATCTACGGGAATAACCCGAACAGATTTGGGAGCTGCGATCTCTTCAGCTTGTCGGATAAAATACCGACTGGTCACAACGGTACCAGAGTTGGTTTGATCCAACGCTTGGGCGAGTTCTTCCATGGGTACCAACTGCACAGGAATTCCCAGGGATTTTTCTAATTCCTGTACCATCAACTCCCCAGCACCCAAGTCTCGTGATGCAACGGTGACCAGTACCCGAGCACTACAGCGCAAGCGCCAATCGATTTCTGTCAAAAACAGTTCTCTAGCTTCACTCAGAGAGCAACCCTGTGCCAGCAGTTCATCCAAACTTTGCTGCACAATCTTGGAGGCTTCAGGATACTGAACGAGGATGGGAGACTGTCGCTGGGCACCCCCTTCATGACCTTGTGCCTTGACATAAATCCCTGAACCTGCTTGAGATTCTACCAGTCCGGTGTCTTCTAACTGCCGATACACCTTACTAATTGTGTTCCGATGCAGACCAGTAATCATAGCTAATTGCCTAGTACTGGGTAAGCGATGACCTGGGGGATATTGCCGAGAGGCGATCGCAAATTGTATTTGATCAAATAGCTGCTTTGAGGCAGGAATCTCACTATCTGGCTGAATATGATATTGAACCATTCACAATGTCTCCAAAGCCTTTGGTTAACCGAAGCACGTTTGGCTATCGGCACCCTTAACACTAAAATTTTGTCCAGGTTTAGACTTTCTCCAATTTATCCTTACTCAGCCCTGGATTCCTAGGGATACTCCTACATCGGTAGGAGCAACAGTTGAGCGCGGCGTCGGTCTCATAGACAGAAGTTAAAAATAAGTGTGTGACTATATTAATAGTAGTCTTTTAGAGCTTGATGCCGCATTCCCTCCCTCGGAAATTCATTCACCCCAGAGAGTTCTCTAGATTTTTATAAAATTACTGGATGGATTTCCCAACAATAAACTGAAGCGATGTCTATTCTATCTGATTTAATCAGAAACTAAAAAGACATCTATTTCTTCAGTTGTTTATTGATCTATTTTTTGTGATTGATTTTTAATCTAAAGCCTGGAATTTAGCCGTTTTTTTGAAGTTTAAATCTTGGGTCAATAAGCATGATTGTTATAAAAATCATGAAAAATTAAAAGTCAAAAATAAACCTCGATGGGAATTTTGTTCAACGATTGGGTAAGTTAGAGTTAGAATTAAACAGAAGTTTTTGCATCGGTTAGAAAGCCGAAAATCCTTCGAGATTAGCCACTGTGGAATCCACAGAGCTCCTTTCCACCCGTTCAACTGAATCATGGCGAATAGAGAAATAAAGACAGAGTCCGTTAAGATTGCGAATGGTTCTCTACAAATTGAAGCTTACCTGGCAATGCCAGCCGATACGGGGACTTTCCCAGGCGTTGTGGTGCTGCAAGAAATTTTTGGAGTCAATGATCATATCCGAGATGTCACTCGACGGATAGCCGAAGAAGGTTATGTCGCGATCGCACCTGCGCTCTATCAACGCCAAGCTCCCGGTTTTCAAACGGGTTACACAGACGAAGACATTCAAATTGGCAGAATCTATAAGGAGCAAACCACAGCAGAAAACCTCAAAAGCGATATTCAAGCCACCATCGATTACCTGATCAGCCAGACGCCAGCCAAACCCAACTCCATTGGCTGTATCGGCTTTTGTTTTGGAGGGCATGTTGCCTATCTAGCGGCTACCCTACCAGACATTCAAGCCACCGCCTCGTTCTATGGCGCTGGGATTACCACGATGACTCCGGGTGGTGGTGCGCCAACCCTCACTCAAACCAAAGAGATCAGAGGGGGCACAATCTACCTGTTCTTTGGCATGAAAGATCCCAGCATCCCATCGGCACAAATTGATCAGATCGAACAAACGCTGAACAAGCACCAAGTGATGCACCGTATCTTTCGTTACCCAGGAGCCGATCACGGATTTTTCTGTGACCAACGCGCTAGCTACAATGAGGCAGCAGCCGCTGATGCTTGGGTACAGGTGAAGCAGCTTTTTAGGCAGGAACTGACATTAGCATCCACTTGAAGCTGCACCCCACATCGACTCACTCTCGACCGTAATTCACTACTTTTTTGAAGCGATTAATTGACATGAAATCAGAACCAGCACGTTCTAAAGGTAGCAAAGTCTCTTTCTCGATGGATGATTTTGCCAAAGCCTTGGAACAACACGACTACGGGTTTAAAAAGGGACAGGTAGTGCGTGGCAAGGTGTACAACTATGAAACGGATGGTGCATATGTTGACATCGGCGGCAAGTCTTTGGCCTATGTTCCCATTAATGAGGTTTCTGTAAAATCCTCAGGGGATTGGTCGGAAGTACTGCCTTTACACGAAGAACTCGATTTTCTCATTATTGGAGAACAAGACGCCGATGGTCAAGTAACGCTTTCGCGGCGTCAGTTAGAGGTTAAGCGGCTTTGGGATGAGTTGGCAGAGGTACAGGAAGAAGGAAAATCGTTCCAGGTGCGCGTTACCGGGGTGAATAAGGGTGGCGTTACCGTCGAGATGCGGGGGTTGCGGGGCTTTATTCCGCGATCGCACTTAAGTGAGCGAGAGGATTTAGATTCGTTAGTGGGTCAAACCCTGACCGCTACCATTTTAGAAGCCGATCGCGAACGTAATAAGTTAGTTGTTTCCCAGCGCCAAGCAACTCGTTCTGCTGGTTTTAGTCAGCTAGAATTGGGGCAATTGGTAGAAGGTAAAATTATTTCCATTAAGCCCTTCGGTTTGTTCGTTGATTTTGAAGGCATCACAGGTTTGCTGCACATTAAGCAAGTGAGCCAAACCTTTATTGAATCTCTTCCTGCTGTATTCCAAATCGGTCAGATCATTAAAGCCATGATTATTGACCTTGATGAGGGAAAAGGCCGTGTTTCTTTGTCTACTAGGGTGTTAGAAAATTATCCTGGAGAAATGATCGAGAAAATGGCTGATGTGATGGATAGTGCTGAAGCGCGTGCAGAACGGGCTAAGCCAAAAATCATGCAGCAGCAGTAAGATTTGCGCCATGGCTGCCGCCTACACTGGTAGAGACACGAGATATTACGCCTGAAAAAGGAGTAAAAATACTCAATGACTCAAGCAGACGGATCGAGCCGCACTCTCGGCGTGGACATTGGCGGCAGTGGCGTCAAGGTGATGGTCTTAGATGAAGCCGGTCATCCCCTGACGGAACGCAGCCGTGTGGAAACGCCCCAACCCCCCAAACCCCATGCCGTAATTGATGCGATCGCTCAGTTAGCGGCAGGGCAAGGTGAATTTGATCGCGTATCGGTAGGATTTCCTGGAGTGGTGCGTCATGGTGTCACTTATACAGCCGTGAACTTAGACCCCGATTGGATGGGCTTCGATCTGGCTACAGCCCTTTCTGAGCGTTTGGGAAAGCCAGTGCGGGTGGCGAATGATGCCGATGTACAAGGCATGGCAGCGATTGTCGGTAAAGGGGTGGAACTGGTGATCACCCTGGGTACGGGCTTTGGTTCTGCCCTATTTGTGGATGGGACACTAGTGCCCAATTTGGAAATGGGACATCATCCGTTTCGCAAAGGGGAATCTTATGAGCAGCAGTTGGGACGTGCGGCCTTAGATGCAGTGGGCCCGAAAAAATGGAATACTCGCTTAGAAAAAGCGATCGCCTGTCTGGATCATCTCTTTAATTACGATTACCTCTACATCGGTGGTGGTGAAGCCAAGAAAATCACCCTCGAGCTACCTGCCAATGTGAAAATTGTACCCAATGTCAATGGTTTGTTGGGGGGGATTGTATTGTGGCGGAATTAGTCAGGTTCCATGTTGATTGGGGTAAGCTGATGTGCAGCTAAATTGCCATAGCGAAATTGTCATAAGGGGTGTAAGGTGTGGAAATAGGCTTTCTTAAATGCGTCACAGCTTATTCATACCCAACTGATGGCGAGTACCCCTTGATTCCCCAATAACGGTGCATTACCCACATCCTTAAATTAACCCATCGCGATCGCTTCATATATTTTGGTACTTACTCAATCCGCTTCAGTGATTGACATCCCCAACTTTTTATAGAAGTCGGGGATGTCTCCAAGGAATCATTTAGGATGAGTAGGTTAGGTTGAGGTCAGAAAATGGCATTAATGGATAGGCAAGAAATTGAAGCATTAGTTCAGGATTATGGCTCTAGAGTCAATGAAGGCAGAACCATAAGAGAACTGATTGATCAGGGAGAAATTCCAGAACTAAAGGGTTGCCAAATTTATGAGGGTAAAGTTTCCAATTGTGTTTATGGTGATCCCCTAAAAACCCATGAGGGAATACCAATTCGATTGATGTATCGCTCTAATCGGGTTTCCACCCATGATCAACACCGAGGAACCATACCCTTTAAAGACCAAGTTTTAGCCTTAAATCACCATCTCATGCTAGAGCTGGTTAAGGGAATACTGGGGAGTTCCCAATTTGAAATTCCCGGTTTAACACCCACTTCAACAGTAATTGCCGCCGAAAATTTAAGGCCGATTCAGTTTGAAAATGTTCTTAGGCTTTATATGGCAGAGAGTAGTACTTCAACTTCTCTCTATCAACATTGGTTATCAGGAAAGCGAGAATTCTGCGGACACAAGCTACCCGACAATCTTAGCCCCAACGGTAAGTTACCTTACCTGATGGATACCCCTTCAACAAAAGCTAAAAATGATGAATCGGTAAGTCCTCAGTACTTATTTGAGCAGGGAATATGTACTGAGCAAGAGTATATGGAAATCCGAAACAATTCGATTTTAGCTTTTGGCGTTATTCTAGAACATGATCGAAAAAAAGGCATGATTCCAGTTGATACAAAACTGGAACATG
>DATNQL010000470.1:0-1829 GCA_036704025.1 Stenomitos sp. | reverse complement strand
CCCCAATAATGCCCAAAATCATATTTTCAGGATGAACATATTGCTGGTAAAATTCCACCAAATCTTCGCGGGAAATTGGGTTGATCGTCTGATACTCAACTGTGCGGGCATAAGGGCTATCTTTGCCGTAAATCAGTTTCTGAAATTCACGACCTGCAATGCCATTCGGGTCATCATTGCGGCGAGCAATTTGTCCCGCCTTTTGTTTTTTCGCTAAATCCAGTTTTTCCTGAGCAAATGCGGGTGTCTTGATCACCTCAGCAAACAAATCAAAAACGGTATCCAAGTCTTCACTTAAGGCGCTAAAACTCGCACTGCCAGACGTCGAACCAATCGCCGTCTCGACTGAAGCCGCCCGTTGTTCTAAAAGCTGATTGAGTTCATCTCCCGTATGTTCAGTGGTACCACCCGTTCGCATCACTTCCCCCACCAAGGAGGCTAAGCCCACTTTGTCGGCGGGTTCGAGGCGTTCGCCTGTGCGAATCATGGCTGTACCCCCAACCAAGGGCAATTCATGGTCTTCCATAAGATAGACCAGCATCCCATTGTCCAGCTTATAGCGGGTGTACTTGGGGAGCTGAATTTCTGGCAGAGGTGCAAATTGTAACTCAGTGTAATGCTTGGCGGTGGCGGCTAAGGCTGGCAAACGTGATCCCACGATGAGAACAAGCGTAGCCAGGAGTAGTCCTAACCAGCGAAAGGATTTTGGAGGTTGAGGTTTAGATTTTGAATGGGTCATTGAGAGGGGGTCATTAGGAATGGAGAATGGGTGATAGGTCATCAATCATCCGGTCAACACACAACGAGTGCAGCATGGCGGAAATAACTATCCAGTTGACAAAGGTGAAAAAGCTGACTGTACAAACTTTCTTTCCTTCGGCCTTCTGACTTGAAAGTGGGGTGTAGGGTGTGGGGTGTAGGGTGTAAGGGAGGACTATTTTCATTCATGGCGGTGAATTTTTTTCATCGGGACTGCCTTCTTGTAGTAGCAACAACGGACTCAAGATTGAGGAGGGATGACGGTCAATCTTTTTTCGTTAAAAGGCGTCCAATCGTGCGATTTTCTGAGGTAAATGTTGCCTTTGCCACACGCTGAATATCGGCTGGGGTAATAGCCGCAATCTGCTCTAATTCCTTAAATAAATTGCGCCAATCGCCGGTTTTGACCTCATATTCTACTAAGCTGCGCGCCATGCCCATATTAGAATCGAGCGATTGCAATAATTCAGCACGGGACTGAGTCTTTACTCGATCTAACTCTTGGGCTGAAACCGGTTCTGTCTTGAGTCGCTCAATTTCACTCCGCAATGCTGTTGCTACGTCATCCACGGTACGTCCGGGTGCAGTCAGGGCATAAAACAACATCAAATTTGGATGTTTATCTCCTGGAAAACCACTCAAACCTTGAGCCGACAGAGCCACCTGTTTCTGCTCCACGAGAGACTTATACAGGCGAGAAGTTCGTCCCTCACTCAGTAGACGCCCAATAATTCCATAAATGACATCATCGGGATGGTTGACAGCGGGTCGATGATATCCCTCTAAGTACCAAGGTTGGGACGGCAATTGCAACGTGACTTCCCGTGTTTGTTTTTGGGGAGGTTCAACCGCTTTGACTCCCGGCGCAGCGGGTCGAGCCTTGTAGCGTCCAAAGTAAACTTGAGCTAATTCTTTAACTTTTGCTGAATCAACATCCCCCACCACCGCCATCGTCAACTGGCTCGGAGTATAGTGAGTCTCAAAAAATTGCTGAACATCCTCGCGAGTTAAGTTGCGGATGTCCTCGTCATAGCCAATCACGGGACGGCGGTAAGGATGCTCCTGAAAGG
>DATNQL010000469.1:0-9613 GCA_036704025.1 Stenomitos sp. | reverse complement strand
CCCCTACATCGTTGGACTTATGTACAACGCCTCCTGTTTTTTAGTCTTTCCGGCCCGGTTGTGGCGCTCAATCTCTGGATTTTATCCCAAGCCTTTCGCTATTTTGAGCATCTAATCGCGCTACTGACGATTTCATCCATTCTTGCTTTTCTGCTCAACTACCCCGTCCGATTTATAGCCAAGTTTTATCGGAGCCGCTCTCAGGCGGTGATTGTTGTTTTACTGATCACTTTGACACTATTGGTCATTCTAGGAATCACATTAGTCCCCCTTGTGATCGACCAATTTACCCAATTGTTAAATAATATACCCGCCTGGTTAGACACCAGTAATGATAATCTTGATAAGTTAGAAACCTGGGCAAAAGCCCGCCGTTTACCGCTCAATCTGAAATCCCTCAGCCATCGTCTCAATAGCCGTATTGAAAGTGAAGTTCAAGTCCTGGCAACTCAAGCTGTTGGATTTGCGATAGGGACGCTATCAGGACTATTCGATACTATTTTAGTCATGGTTCTGGCCTTTTATATGCTGCTATATGGTGCAAGCCTCTGGCAAGGTTTTGTCAACTTACTTCCCCCTAAAATTGGGGTGGCTTTTAGCGAGTCCCTGCGGCTAAATTTTCAGAATTTTTTGATCAGTCAAATCCTTCTAGGATTATTTATGGTCGCCACCCTAACTCCAATTTTTTTGGTCTTAAGGGTTCCCTTTGCTCTGCTTTTTGCCCTGCTCATTGGCGTCGCTGAATTCATTCCTTTTATCGGTGCCACGTTGGGTATTGGTTTGGTCACGATTTTAGTCATGCTCAACAGCTTTTGGTTAGGGATTCGTGTGGCGATCGCAGCGGTTATTATGCAGCAAATCAAAGATAATATTCTTGCCCCTAGACTAATGGGTGAATTTATTGGACTCAATCCCATTATGATTTTCATTGCTTTATTAGTAGGAGGGCAGCTTGCTGGCGTGCTTGGGGTGATTGTGGCAGTCCCCATTGCTGGCACCCTTAAGGGCACGTTTGATGCCATTCGCTTGCTGCACCAGCCCCACCTCGTCACCACCGACACCATGTCCCCAGAACCTTCTAGTTCTGTCCAAGCAGAGGAGTAAACAACCTATCGGTAACCGCCTTTTCCCGATCATGGGTGACATGTTCGCTACCTTCAGTTCACAGACGAATCAGCTTGATACCCTTTGGATTTCTCCTCTGTGTGCAAGACAAGTTAAAATTCCCAAGTTACAACGGTAAAGAGGACGGATTCTTCATTTTCCCTCTTGTAAAATTAGCAAGCGACTGAAGAGTTAAGGATTCAGCTCATGCGACAGCTTAATTTTTTGATTATTTTTGCTATGTGCTTGGCGTTGGTTTTATTTAGTTTGGAAAATACCGAGCCGGCGGTGATTCGCATTGTTAATGGTGTTCAGGTTCAAGCCCCGATTGCGATTGAACTCATTTTGGCAATGGGGCTAGGGGCGATCCTGGCTTGGCTGTTTAGCATTTGGACACGATTACAACAGCAGCTACAGTCCCTGAAAGCCAAACGCCAAATCCGTTCCAAAGAACAGCAAATTGAAAAATTGGAGCAAGACGTGGAACGCTACAAGGCAGAGATCGAACAATTAGAGTTACCGGCTCTATCCGCTTCTAAAGCCTTGACCGAAGAAGTGGCCGGTTGAAGCTTAAAAGGTGGTAGGTTAGCACGTTATGGCGTGGTCTTGCCCATGTCCAACCCAGGGGACAGCTTTGGCTTGGCCTGACAACCTGCAACATCCCACAACTTTCCATTTTCAACCTGACAACCTTCAACCCTCTAACGGCAGTGCGCCATGACTGGAACACCGGCTACTGAAGCGATCGCTCTTCTGATTGATTTGGCACAGCGAGGAGAAATCGACCCTTGGGATGTGCAAGTGATTGAAGTGATTGACCGCTATTTAAGCACCCTAGCACTCGGTAATGAGGCGGACAAGGGACGCCGTGATGCGGACTTATCCCAGTCCGGGCAAGCTTTTTTATGGGCATCCATGCTGGTTTTACTCAAAGCCGATACCCTAAGGCGTTTAGAAGAGCCGGATGAGCTTGATGTCACCGAACTCCAGGAGGAGATCGACACCTCAGCAGAAGCGCGATTGCCCCTGCATCTGGAACGTCACCTGCGCCGCCGCCGAGCGGCTCCGCCTCCCAAAAGACGACCGGTGACACTCAATGAGCTGATTGAGCAATTGCAGCAGATGGCAGCCCAGTTGGGGGATGGGGACTCTCCTGTGCGCTCTCGTGCCCTGCGCCCCCGTCCTCAATCTCGAAGTCAGGCGGCTAAAGCGATCGCTCATCTGGCTCATGATGAAAATCTCACCGAACTTGCCATGCATCTCGAAGGCTTTATCTCCCAGCATTGGCAAGAACTTTCGGCAGGAAAAGATTGGCTAAATTTAGAACAACTGTTAGAGTGGTGGACGTTGTCACCAGCCGCGTCGGTTCAAGCCGATTCCCTTGGGGATAGCTTGACTACCCACGCCGCATCCATTGAGGCAACTGAAGTAAAAACCAGCGATCGGGTCGGAGTCTTCTGGGCACTGCTACTCTTATCGGCTCAGTCCAAGGTAGAGTTACACCAAGAGGAGTTTTACCAAGACTTAAAAATCCGTGCGCTGACGTAAACAGGGTGTTGTCTTGGAAACTGGAGATTGAAGAGTTGGGAGTGGAGAGTTGGGACTCGGTAGTGGGAACTCGGCAGACTAGGCAGCGAGGAAGAAAATTGGCTCCTTTGTTTCCTCAGTCTATACCCTCATGGTTGTCTCCTGATGCCCATCTCTAATCCCCAATGTCCAATCCCCTTCTCCGTCAGGGTTGAAAGCTTGCTCAAGCTGTGCTTGTAGGAAAATTTATTGTCTGTTTCCTAAAAGTATAAATTTACCCGTTGCCGTCACTTTCTTGGAGAGAGTACGGTGGAAGTAAACTCGGTGATATTGAGTTCAAAAGCCTGTCAACTTCCTATTTTTAGAAAGAACAGGGTTTTCAGTTTGGCCTTTTGCAGCCGAGAACGTGGACTTTCAGATGCTTCCCTAGGTGGCTTTGTACCTTTAATTTTCTGCCGATAGTCGGTAAGCGTATGGATAGTCTATCGTTTTGTTAACTGATCGCTGTCATTTTTTCGAGTCAATCGGAACCAGTCTACAGACAAAAGTCCCACGCTTAATTCGACAGACTCGTTAAAATCAGACTCAATTCACTTTCACCAAATATTTGTCGCCTAGGTTGAGGAAGAAAAATTCATGAAAGCCATGATTCTAGCGGCTGGTAAGGGGACACGGGTTCGCCCCATCACCTATACCATTCCCAAACCCCTGATTCCCATCCTGCAAAAACCAGTGATGGAATTTTTACTAGAACTGCTACGACGGCATGGCTGTGACCAAGTTGTCGTTAATGTCAGTCATTTAGCGAACGAAATTGAAAGTTATTTCCGCGACGGACAGCGCTTTGGTGTCCAGATTGCCTACTCCTTTGAGGGGCGAATTGTCGATGGGCAACTGGTGGGAGAAGCCCTCGGTTCGGCAGGCGGAATGCGGCGTATCCATGACTTTTATCCCTTTTTTGATGATACGTTTGTGGTTCTGTGTGGCGATGCCCTGATTGACCTCGACTTGACGGCAGCGGTGAAGATGCACAAAGAAAAAGGTGCAATTGCTACCATCGTGACTAAATCTGTGCCCCTAGAGCAGGTTCCCAGCTACGGTGTCGTTGTTACGGACGAAACCGGTCGGGTAAAAGCTTTTCAGGAAAAGCCCTCTGTGGAGGAAGCGCTCAGTACCAATATCAACACCGGTATTTATATTTTTGAGCCAGAAGTTTTAGATTATATACCCTCTGGTCAAGAATATGACATTGGTGGTGAATTATTTCCCAAATTAGTGGAAATGGGCGCTCCGTTTTATGCCGTGCCGATGGATTTTGAGTGGGTGGATATCGGCAAAGTTCCCGACTATTGGCACGCCATTCGCAGTGTCCTCCGGGGCGATATCAAGAACGTGCAGATTCCAGGCAAAGAAGTGTTTCCAGGCATCTACGCCGGATTGAATGTGGCGGTTAATTGGGACAAGGTTGATATCCAAGGCCCGGTTTATATTGGCGGCATGACTCATATCGAAGATGGGGCGAAGATTATTGGCCCCACGATGATTGGCCCCAATTGCTGGATCTGTAGCGGGGCAACCGTTGATAACAGCGTGATCTTTGAATACTCCCGCCTGGGAGCTGGAGTGCGCTTGGTTGATAAACTGGTGTTTGGTCGTTATTGCGTGGACAAGACAGGAGCCACCATTGACGTTCAAGCCGCCGCCTTGGATTGGTTGATTACCGACACTCGTCGGACTCTGCCCTCCCAGGAACCCGCAGAACGGCAGGCGATCGCAGAACTCCTCGGAACGGATGGCTAGTTTCCCCGGCTGAGGCTGGAGTGATACCCCTCCTGGCTGATCACTCGCCCTTGAGCAGCCCCCATCCGGGCTGGACCCCATACGCTGATTGAATTGAGCTTATAATGGGTCAACGTCCGGATGGTTGTGCTCTCTTGTCAACCCTACCTCACGCTTCTCTTGCCGCACTCTGAATGTCGCCATCCATGCATTTATCGCCAGCCCAAGAAATTTTAGACTTTTGGTTTGGGCCACCGGATGCGGACGGTTATGGAAAATCCCGAAAAATCTGGTTTATCAAGAACCCGGAATTCGATGAAGAAGTGCGATCGCGCTTTTTGCCCACTTATCAACAAGCCGCCGCAGGTGAACTGGACACCTGGAAATCATCACCCCAAACCTGTCTAGCACTAATTATCCTGCTCGATCAATTTCCCCGCCATCTGTTTCGCGGACAACCCCAAGCCTTCGCCACAGACTCACTCGCGCTTGCTTACGCCCAACATGCGGTTGCCAACGGCTTCGACAAAGAATTACTGCCCATACAACGACAGTTCATCTACCTACCTTTTGAACATAGCGAGAACCTCACCCATCAATATCAGTGTTTAGAGTTGTTTTCCACATTGAAAGATGAGCCGGAATGTGTAAGTTGTGTCGATTATGCCCACCGTCACTTCCAAGTCATTGAACGTTTTGGGCGTTTTCCCCATCGTAATCAGATATTGGGTCGAAAAAGTACTCCAGAAGAAACAGAATTTCTCAAACAACCGGGTTCATCATTTTAGGCTGAATGGCACTGACTTAAGCCCTGAACTAAAGTTCGGCGTCAAAGCTAAAACCCGTTAAAACGGGTTAAAAAGCTTTCCCAGTAAGCTTTAGCTTACTTGAGCTTTGAGCCGGAAATTCATTTCCAGGCTCTTAAGTCAGTGACATTCATTTTAGGCTGAATGTTACTGAAAGAACGAGCCGATCGCTTAAAGAGTTTCATACCCCCTAATTTTATGTAGAATAAGCTGTGACGCATTTAAGAAAGCCTATTTCCACACCCCACACCCCTTATGACAATTTCGCTATGGCAATTTAGCTGCACATCAGCTTAGTACTTTTTCAAATGACATCCTTAGGATATGGAAAATAAGTACCCTGAACGCAAGCTGTCTGAAGAAGAGCGTTTCAAGTCTGACTATTTCTCCTACTTTGAACAGCCGGAAAATGCCACTCGCTATACACCAACGGTTTATTTTATAGAAGAGGCTTTTAAAGAAAGACCCTTCTCTTTGCTGGATCTGGGGTGTGGAAATGGGGCTTTGCTCAAATATCTACCTTCTCGATGCGACTACGTTGGGCTAGATCACAGCGAATATGCAATTAAATACTGTTTAGATCAAAATCCCAACAGAACCTTTGTTTGTCAAGATTTATCAGTCTTTATCGAGGAACTTGCGGCTCAAAATAGAAAATTTGATGCTGTGGTGCTTTCTGGCATGATCTTTCATACCGTTGATAAAGAAAGCCAACACCACAAGGATGAACAGGAAATCATTCAATTTTGTCTCGATCAGATCATAAGCGAAAAAGGATATCTGGTCATCATTATAGGCTTTAACTATGGCGACCATCCAGCTCATAGTTTGTTTGTTCGAGCGAAATGGTTACACGATTTAGCAGAAAAAATTCTGAAAACAACCCAGGCAAAAATTGTTTACGAGAATATGTCCCTACAGCTAGGCTTGGAAAAAAAGATTCTACAGCAGAACGTGATGCCTGACTGGTTTGTTCCAGATAGCACTACTGACTATGCCAGTGAGTTCGCTGGAACATATATGGCAAGTTGGACATTTATTGCCTCTCCTTTACTCATGAAAAATTAGCTCTGAAAAGGCCACTTGGTATCATGACAAATCGAGAGACTCTGCGCCAACTTCTTTTGCAACTCGATAACAAAAGTTACAAAGCCTATAGAGATATTAAAGGACGCTACCAGTTTCCCGACTTTACCCTGATGATTGATCGCGTCCAAGGTGATCCCTTCGCCAGTCCCAGCCAATTGCGAGTGCAACTCCCTGACTCGGTTGCAGGTTTCCCGCCTCATTTGTACCAAACCCGTAGCCGAGAAATTGCCCTCCGAGATTACCTCACTCGTCAGTTTGACAAAGCCGCACAGGAACTCAGTAGTCGGCGGGGGACTGGCAAGAGTGGATTGATTGCTATGGTGCAGGTGGGACAATCGGTACTCGATCGCACCTCCGCCTTGATTACCCATGAATTCCTTGAAGTTCGCTTTGTGGTTGGCTTACCCGCACGGGGACGTAGTATTTTGGGGCGTCAGGCGCTGGAAATGCTTTGTGAAGATATCCCCGAAATAGTTGACAAGGCGCTCAAATATCAGTCCCTCAATCCAAACGAGATTCAGCAACAGGTGGAAACCGTCGAAGATGCCGACTGGTTGCGTCAACAATTGCCACAACGCGGACTTGTTGCCTTTATTCCCGATGGGGCAATTCTGCCGCGACGCAGTGGGGTGGATGAACGCCCTTTAATGACCGATGCTGTGCCCTTCCATTCCCCGGAAACCTTGCGGGTGGAATTCGCCTGTCCCAATCGGGGGTTAGTCACGGGAATGGGCATTCCTGCGGGGATTACCCTGATTGTCGGCGGTGGCTATCATGGCAAGTCTACCTTACTCCGAGCGATTGAGTTAGGCGTTTACAACCACATCCCGGAAGATGGACGGGAAGGGGTGGTGACGAATCCGGCGGCGGTGAAGATTCGGGCGGAGGATGGACGAAGTATTGTCGGTGTGGATATTTCGCCGTTTATTAACCAGTTACCTCAAGGTCGTTCTACCCGTCAATTTTCCACCACCAATGCTAGTGGGAGTACTTCGCAAGCCGCCAATATTATGGAAGCGTTGGAGGCGGGGGCAACGTTACTGCTGGTGGATGAGGACACGGCGGCGACTAATTTTATGATTCGCGATCGCCGAATGCAGCAGTTGATTGCCAAAGATCAAGAACCGATTACACCCTTGATCGATAAGATTCGACAACTCTATACCGATTATGGTGTCTCCACGATTTTAGTGATGGGCGGTAGTGGCGATTACTTTGATGTGGCGGATACGGTGATTGCCATGGAAAACTTCCAACCCTATGATGTTACGGAAAAAGCCAAGGCGATCGCACAGCAACACCAAACAGAACGCACTCCCGAAGGCGGCGAAAAGTTCGGGCAAATTACATCACGCATTCCGTTACCTGAAAGTATCGACCCCAGTCGCGGTCAGCGAGATGTCAAGTTGACAGTTCGGGATGTAGATGAGGTGGTATTTGGAACTGAGGAGATTGATTTAGCGGCAGTGGAGCAAATTGTGGAGAGAGGGCAATTGAGAGCGATCGCGTCTGCGATTGTTTACGCGAAGGAGCAATATATTAATGGGAAGCGTCCACTGCCAGAGGTTCTCAATCAGGTGATGACAGATATTGAGACACAAGGATTAGATATTCTCAGTGATTTGCCGGAAGGGGATTTAGTTTTATTTCGTCGCTTTGAACTGGCGGCGGTTTTGAATCGCTTGCGATCGCTCAAGGTGGGGTGATCCTTAAGAAGGGATAGCCAATGCGGGTAAGCTGCGGCGCATCTAAATTGGATATAAAAATTTTTGAAAGGGGTGTGGGGTGTAGGGTGTGGGGTGTGAAGGTATACAAATTAAATGCGTAACAGCTTATCTCAAGATTGTATTTTTTTTAACGCAGAGGTTGCAGAGGTTTACGCAGAGGAACGCAGAGTTTTTAGACTTTATTTTTAGTTAATTCCGAGACAAACGGGAATGAAATGAATAAGTTATTGGACATTTAGCTGGCATGAGGAGGACGGGCAGGATGCCCATCCCACCCTAGTGCAGCACGGCAGAAATAACTATCCAGTGGAAAAAGCTTAAAAAGCTGACTGTACAAACTTTCTTACCTTCTGCCTTCTGCCTTTTTTCTTCTGCCTTCTTGCACTAGTTTTAAAACTAACGATAGTGCTTGGCTAAACGTGGAGCGGCTTACTAATTCATCTCATTACTTTTAGGTCGATTCAACTCTTTACATTTCGCCAACGCCTGTGCATAAGTCGTTTGATAGTCTTTGCCTCCTAACATTACATCGCCGTAATATTCGTAGGGTGCATCCCCATACACCGGGAGTGGTGGATCGTCGGGATAATCTTCTTTCGCTTCTTCTACGGCAGCTAAAAGTTGTTTGACACTCAGACGCTGTACTGGAAAGTAGTAAAATTCTTCCTCTGTTTTATCTAAGTACGGTAACGTGGGATCGACCAGACGATCTTCAAGCTCAAGCCAACCATGTTCAATCGGTTTGTATGGCTTTCCTGGCTTGACTAAAAATCCTTGAACATACATCGATGTTTTGAGTAATTTTGTAGCTTTGAAAGCATTATCAAAACTCTCTTTTGCTTTGCTTTTGATAGTGGTAGCAATTTCTAAGGATAGGGCGGTATCTAAAGGTTTGTTCATTAAAATTCTTGGGCTTGCTATACATTGTGATCCCTCCCACCTGCTCGTAGGAACTTTGGTTAAACAGGGGGAGCAAGATGAGATCTGTTACCAATGCTGTTGGGAAAACAGTATAATCTTTAGTCCTACAGCTATGTCGAGAACTGCCTTGAACCGGAAGCTCTTAAAGCTTATTTTAAGAGAAAATTGTTCCAGGAACGGGCGAAATCGCTTCTTCACATTTTCCGCATAGGCTTTGTTACCGGGTGGTTTGTAGGGAACCGTGTTCGTCAGCAGGACGTGTTCCAGAATTTCGGATAAGTCTGTGCTACGAGTTGGCTCTTTCTGAAAAAGAGCGCGATAGATACCTTGTCGAACGAGCCGGCCTGCTGCACCATAGAGGGGTTGTTGGAAAAAAACTTCATCTTTTCCTAAATCACGAGCAAAAAAGCACAATGGACTGTCCAATTTTCCTCCATAGAGAATAGGCATTTTGGGGTCTAATCCCGCTGCTTGATAAACAGGTTCATCGATGGGGAAGGACTCGCGTTGCGCTTCGGCGTAGACTTGAGTAATCAATTGGTTGATATCTGACATGAGCGAGACAGAGCAAGGGGAATGGTTTAAAGGTTAGCAGGGCAAGCTAAAAAAAGGCGAATTGTGATGAAAGGCAGTAACTTTCAAGGAAAGGATAAAGCGATC
>DATNQL010000468.1:0-12499 GCA_036704025.1 Stenomitos sp. | reverse complement strand
TCTGGCATGAATGGCAACCAAGACCTCTCCCTCTCAAAAGTGGTTCACAAAACCTTCGTGAACGTGGATGAGAACGGCACCGAGGCGGCTGCGGCTACAGCCAGTGGTCTATCAGCGTCGAAAGATATACACTCTTTTAGGGTTAACCGCCCGTTTATCTTCCTAATTCGAGATAGACAGTCTGACAGCATCCTGTTTCTGGGTCGTGTAGTGAACCCCCTGAAGTAAAGGCCAACCCACATCGCTGTCGAACTCATTCCGGGTTGCTCTAATAGAAGGAGCAATTACTTGCCCTAAGGCAATCTCCCAGGCGATCGCAATCAGCGATCCAATCGAAATCGCCTACAAGATTGTGGTAGAAAAAACAAATCTGGCTCAGAGGAGAATGCGTCCCCACGAAAGAGACTTCGAGAAGAGGCTGGGCTTTCTCAACAAGAGCTGGCTACTAGGATTGGTGTAGCTGTCGCAACGATTAGTCGCTGGGAGAGAGGAGCTCCTGCCATGTTGACTGTGCCTCAAATGAAAGCACTGTGTAGGGTCTTTGGCAAAAGTATTGAGGAGTTGCCTGACGAGTTTGGGGCACAGAAGCGATCGCCTGAGGGGTGAGTAAGGGAAGGTACGATCGTATGTTCTCTTCAATATTGGTTAAGCGGCGCTAACGCTTCCTAACAACTCCCACGGGTCACTACTTCTCCACTCGCGTTAAGTCAATTCGCTGTAACGTTTACCCACTGGACAATTCAGACAGCTTGTTTCGTCACATAAACGGCAGATAGTTAAGGCGCTGTCCTTCGTTTTTGTCAGGGAATACAAGATTTGGTTACTGATTCGGCACAAATTTAGGCGATCTTTTGAAGATAGAGAAGTAAGGACTTCCTCAAGTGCCTTCAGCCGCGCTTGATGGATCTTGCTCACCAGAGCTTCCCCTTCTTGGGTCAATTTCAGCTCCACAGCTCTGCGATCGACAGAGCAACGTTCACGTAGAATCAATCCTTGTTTCTCCAGTCGCTCTACAAGCCGCACTGCACCTGGATGCGACATCCCAAGGGCACGGCGCAATTGTTCAATCGGTATCCCAGGTGCATGTCTGACCAAGCAAAGAGCCTCGGCAGCCGGCCCTGCATCATCGACCATTCGCTCCGCCGACTGGGCGACCGCATCGGTCAGGGCAAGAGCCAAAGCCCCCACTAGATTCGCAAGGTTAGTGTTTTCCATCCCTAAATTATATGCGTCATGCATATTGACATCAAGCAAATTGGGGCATTATTATATGCGTCATGCATACATCTAAGTTCTCCATGATCCGACCTACAAAACCCGAAGATGCAGCAGCGCTGCTTGCCGTAGCCAGCACCATCGGTTTCGAGCCGAACGAGATCGAGTATCTCGGCAAAATGCTGGCTGACTACTTCGGTGGCAACACCGACAGCGATTCCTTCTGGATCACTGACGAGGATAACAAAGATGAACCGGTGGGAGTCGCCTACTGTGAGCCTGAACGGATGACCGATCAGACGTGGAACCTACAATTGATCGCCATTCGCCCCGATCGCCAGGGACAAGGACGCGGTGGAAAACTGATGCGCTACGTTGAAGAAACTTTGAAGGCGCGTGGTGGACGAATGCTACTGGTAGAAACGTTAGCAAGCTTTGATCGCACACGAGCGTTCTATGCAAAGTGTGGCTACGAGGAGGAGGCTTGCATCCGGGACTTCTACACAGCGGGCGCTGATAAGATTGTGTTTCGTAAAGTGTTGAATGCGGACTAGACGACAGAGGAAGGTGCGATCGCGACCCTCAAAAGTGCTTAACTCTAAAACCAGTGCTAAGCGGCGGCGCATCTAAATTGGATATAAAAATTTTTGAAAGGGGTGTGGGGTGTAGGGTGTGGGGTGTGAAGGTATACAAATTAAATGCGTAACAGCTTACTCAACGTCATTCCTTCTAATTTCGATTAAGTCAGAGATGCTAATCTGCTTGCCAAGACTAGATTCCAGAACCTCTATAATTGCTGCTAACGTACTGAACTGAACGCCATTTAGCTCATTACGAACTGCACTACCAATTGTATTTTTGCTGACTCGGCCTTGAGCTAGCTGGATTAACTTATACTGAGTGATTCCCTCTCGCTCCAGAAACTCTTTCAGCCTCCACCGTATAGTTATCATGTAGATTCCAACCTAAAAGCCTTGACTACACCCAACATATTGGGTATATTTGAGCAGCAGCCCAATGGATATGAGCATAGTGGAAAGGCGTTTGCAAGTTGCATCCTTTTTTTCAGGTATTGGAGGTTTTGACTTAGGTTTTGAGATGGCTGGGATGACGGTTGCCATGCAGTGCGAAGTGGATACCTTTTGTAGAAAAGTTTTGAAAAAGCACTGGCCTGATGTCCCATTGTATGGTGACATTACTGAAATTAGAGCCGAGCAAATTCCTTATGCTGATATCTATGTTGCAGGATTTCCCTGCCAAGATGTGTCCTTAGCAAATCAAGGTAAAAGAAAAGGTTTAGAGGGGGAAAGAAGTGGATTGTTCCATGAGCTTATGCGACTTGTTGAGGAGCGACAACCTCGATGGATTGTTCTTGAAAATGTCCCCGGATTGCTCAACAGCCACTCTGGAAGAGATTTTGCAGAAGTCCTCAATACGTTGGACAGGAGCGGGTATGGTGTTTCGTGGAGAGTGTTTGACTCTAAATTCTTCAGAACACCCCAGAGACGTAGAAGAGTCTTCCTTGTCGGAAGTTTTGGATCAATCCGCTCCGCTCAGGTTCTTCTTGAAGATCGACCATTTACAGTCCCTACTAGACCGAGCCAGTGCCAGGAACAAACCACTTCCACCCGATCTCGAAAGAGCAATCAAGAATCAACTCTATACTCTATCCAACATGCCTCAGTTGGAAGAAAACATACAGCAGGCCCGCAGTCGAAAGGATTTCGTAATGACGGAGAAACTTGGACACTTGATTCAAGAGGCAGCTCAGATGTTGTCTGTAAGACGGATGACTCCTTCGGAGTACGAGAAACTTCAAGGCTTTCCGGTGGATTGGACTCTCGTAGATTCCGAGTCTTAGGCAATGCTGTTACGGTTTACGTTGCCCAGTACATTGCAGAACGAATTGTTCATATTGAAAAAGGACATCAGCTTGGGAGGGAAGTCGCACGTCCTATATTTGAGCAACTAGCCCTCTTCTAGAGGTATCATGCCAGTTGTAAAAAGGTCTTCATCTTTTACACCATACTCAATTAGTCTATTAATCAATTCCTTAAGATCTAAATATAAAACATTATCCGCATCAACATAAAAGTCGATGGCTTCACCTTTTCTAATTTCATAAGGGATAAATGCACAATTCCAGGAACCACTTTTCTGTCGCTTTAAACTTTCGATAAGGGGCAATTTGCCAAGGAAGTGTAGATAGATTGTCTTACCCATTGCAGCTACAAACTTTTTCTCAGAGCTGACACATATTCCGCCTTTTACTATAAGTTGCTCTTGTAAGCGCCTCCAAGCATTAGCCGGAATCAACCCTGGAGTCGCTTTCTTCCCATTTTTTCTAACTCGAAAAGGAAAATCGTCTAATCTAACGTTCTCGCCATTCTCCCAGAGGGTTACATGATCGGTGAGAATCCTTGTAGAACTTGTTTCTCCACCACCCTGCACTTCAAGAATACAGGCATCACCATTTCTTTTGTCTCTCAACATAAAGTCTGCTCTTTGTCTTAGTCTGGTCGTTACCTCATACCTGTATTCGATATGTTGAGCCTCTAGACCATCCTCAAATATTACTTTTGATATTTCCAGTAGTCTAGAACGCTGATAAGGAGTTGGATTCTGCATATCCGTAGACAAAAGCCTATGCTCACAGACAATGAGCGGGACTCCCCCGGTACTCTCGACCACACACATCGGCTTTTGTTCACCGTGTCGATCAATTTTCTTACAAATTTTTCCCATGTAGGGACAGAATTTATTAGCTAATCTAGGGTCTGAGGGATTGAGTTCATAAGCATTGATACCCAAAAACTCAAGGATTTTGACAGCCATAAGATTGTTGAACGGATTAAGTTCTAAATAACATTGATCAGCGCTTCTCAAAACCTTCGATACAACCGCCCTTCTCGCAACTGCACAACCGGTTGTCTTGACATCTGCACCAATTGCTCATCATGAGTGGTAACAATCACCGTTGCACCCATCCCATTCAGTCTTTTGAGAATATTTAATACCTGCCGAGAATTATCGGGATCTAGGTTCCCCGTTGGTTCATCTGCTAACAATACAGGAGGTGTCCCCACGATCGCACGCGCCAAACTCACCCGTTGTTGCTCTCCCCCTGATAGTTCATCTGGAAAACAGTTTGCTTTATGTTGCAAACCTACAACCTTCAACGTGGGTGGTAAACGGCGCTGAATTTCTTTACGGGTGTAACCCTGCGCCCACAAGACAAAAGCAATATTCTCCGATACAGTCCGCGTCGGAATCAGTTTGTAGTCTTGAAACACAACGCCAATCCGACGGCGCAGCAGCGATAAGCGATCGCCCCGTAACGTCCCCACATTCAAATCATCGACAATTACCTCTCCAGAACTGGGACGTTCTGCACCATAAAGTAGCTTGAGTAAGGTTGATTTCCCTGCCCCTGAAGGGCCAGTAATCAACAAAAAATCTCCTCGTTTCACCTCTAAACTGAGGTCAAATACGCCCAAGCTGCCATTCGGGTAAGTTTTTGTCACTCCCTGTAATTTCACCATTACAGGATTGGGGCTGGTGGTGGCGTTGGCAGCCACATTGGGTTGAGTTTGGCTATTACTGGGGTGACGCAAGACGGTCGTCATAGACAAGCGATCGCAAATGTAATAAATCGTGAATCCAATACCTTAATACAAAAAGTGGGCAGGTGACCCTACCCAATCCCATTTTTAGGCAAATATTTGGTTCAAGCCAAGCGCTGACCAATCGCTTTGAGGGCAAATTGGGGCAAAGCCATCATGCGCCGCCAACGCCAAGGTTCTTGATATAGCCGATACAGCCATTCCAAGTGATTCTCGCGCAACCAAGCCGGCGCACGAGTTTTTATACCCGCCCAAATATCAAAACTACCCCCGACCCCAATCCAAGTGGCTTGAGGGCACAGGTGGCGATTTTGGGCAATCCACAACTCTTGACGAGGGACGCCTAAGCCAACCAAAATGAGAGCAGGTTGCTGGTCTTTGAGCATTTGCTTGAATTTCTGTTCTTCTTCCGGTGAGAGGTAACCATGTTCAATGCCTGCGATCGCCAGTTCTGGAAGCTGCTCTTGCCAAATCTTCGCGGCCTTTTGAGCAACGCCAGGAGAACCCCCATAGAATACTACTGGGCAAGACTTGCCGAATTCCCCAGCCTGCCGCAGTACAGACTCAGCCAGTTCAATACCTGGACAGCGTCGAGCTCGTTGACCTTGAAGCCATAGGTAAAGGATGACTCCAGAACCGTCAGGAATTACCAGTTCTGCTTTTCGGATAATTCCAGCAAGCGCGTCATGTCGCTCTGCTTGTATTGCCATTTCTGCATTCAGGGTCACCACATGGCTTCCCAGTCTCTGGTGTAGACGAGTTCCCAGCCAGTGGACATAGTCATCTAATAGGTGAACCGGTAGCCCCAGCACGGGAAATTGTTTGGGTGTCTCAACCATAGCCGAGTTCTTGAGTATCCTCACATCACACTTCTCTCTAACAATATGAAGGCTATCCGATCCGGATGCTTAAATCTAGCCGATTTTTGAGATTGTTGGAAGGTGATGCCAAAGAAATTAGAGACACGATCACACACGTCTCGCGTCTCTATCTATCTCTACTGAATAATGTTGGAGCTACAAAAGTACAAAATGTCAACACTACTGCTACTTTCAGTTAGTTTGCTCGCTTCACAGAACCATCTGCATACAACTCTAGGGGCACTAACTGAACTTTTCCGTTGATGTTGACTTTTGTGTAGACAATTCGTTGCAGAGGAGAATGGTTTTGGTTGTAGCGCGTAGACATTTTAGCCACCCCGTCAAATTCGAGAGTTTATGAAGAAATGTAATGGAGGCAAGTATTCATTAAGTACTTAATTTCTTTATTCGCCTACTTCTGTGATACCAAAGAAAATATTAAGGATAGGCTAAGTTGAGCTGATGTATTATAAAGATTCTAACAAGATGATTTAAAGGTTCAAAACCCCCTTGACTTCAGCTAGGGTCACTTCAGTGAAGGCAATCTTCAGTGCTGTATGTAGGCTTATTTCCACAGGGCGAACAGATAAAAAGCCCAGATTCCACTGTTTTAACAAAGAAATCCTTACCAAGGATTGCCAATCAACGTAAAAGCACTCCAGTAGTAAGGATGAGTTAGCTCTTCCTCGCCTTCCTGGAGTAATTCCGTCGGTAGCGGGAAACTACCATCACTGGTGATTAACTTTCCTGGCTCCAATCGGACTTCACCCTTGAGCATGGCTAATTGCGATCGCCTCAGCGCTTCGGCTTTAATAGGAGATTGCTTTAATTGTTCGTAAAAGTTCGTCATCAACCCCAAGGTGCCTACATCGCTGACGTACCAGAGACTCCCCAAGGCAGACTTCACCCCAGCTTGAACCGCTAACCCGGTAAATCCCAACTCAGCATTTTCATCACCGAGGGCGGTGCGGCAAGCGCTCAACACTAGCAATTCTACAGGTGGATTATGTAATCCTAATTGATGTAATTGATCGAGTGTTAGTTTGGAGTTCCACAACTGAATGTAGGAATTAGAGGCAGCACCCGGTTTAAATTCAGCATGAGTGGCTAAATGGATGATGCCGAAGGGCTGCGAGGCGTGAATCGATTTGAGATTATCGAGAGTAAACTCTTCATCTAAGAAGGATTTACCCGACCATAATTGATGGGTAATTAACGATAATTCTGTAGGGACAGCCGGTAAGGCATTTTGCTCCGTGAATTTTGTTGCACCCATACCCAAAACTTGAGCCTTCCTCACATCGACATAGCGAGTATCAGAAAGGCTAAGCGTTGGCATTAAACCCACACTGTAGCGTTCGATGATAAACCCAGTACCATCATGCAAGGCAGCTAAGGGAATTGAGCGCAACCCAGCATCGAGGATGAAAACCAGATTGTTGATTTTGTTGGCTTGTAAATCTTTCTCTAAGGGCGCAACCAGCCATTGATAGAACTGTTGCGCTGGAGCCAAGTAACCATTACGGTTTCGGACTTCAGTAATGGTGCTGCGGAATGTCTTGGCTTGAGTGAGAACATTAGCGCAAGACACTCCTGCTATGTGTTTTTGAATCGGTTTTCCCTTGGCAGTAACGAGGATGAGTTCCAGTTGCAAATTGGCTGGATTCGAGGGTTGGCTTTGAGAGAAGCTGAGTTCTGGTTCTGTGGTTAAGCCAAAGGAGTTAAACTGCCAAAGAATCGAGGGTTGGGGATTGGGGAGTGAGGAGGGAGAAGAGGATGCCCATAGGGGGAGAGGTGGGGAGGTGGAGAAATTAGGGGAAGCTTTTGCCTTCGTGTCCTTATTCCTAGCACTCCAATCTCCTGTTTGTGGCTTATCTATCCGTTGAGCAACGGTACTCGTAGGGGCGCAGACGGCATAGATGAGGGCGGGTTTAACACCCGTTGCTTGTTCGATTTTTTGTAAACTGGCTTGGGCTTGGGGGAGAGAAACGTTGGCTGGTGGTGTGCGAATGCCTAGATAATTGCTATAGGATTCAGTAAAGCTCTTTTCGATTTGAGCGATCGGACTATCGATGGTGAGTGGAAAAGAGCCAAGAGTCAAAGAAGCCAAAGCGTGTTCGTCTAATTCGAGATTGAGAGGTTCTTCTTCGGGTTCAGGTTGGCTGATATCGACAGGATTGAGAGAGGGAGGATTCGCGCCCATCACCTGAATATTGCCCTGCTTGGTTGTAAAGAATAACAAATGAAAAGGTGCGATCGCAAAATCCCCACTTGTTATCGTCCCTGTCGTTCCGTTAACAGTTGCATTCCCCACGACAAAGGGAATAAATCCACCGCCTCCATGCCGAATCGTAATGTCTCCGCCACTGTTATTTCCTGCTGTGGAGATACTGGCAACTACATTATTGCGATCTAAAAAGGTATCCGTTGCCCGGAAAAATCGGTCGGTTGTGATATCGACGTTACCGCCTTGAGTTCCGCCTTGGGCATTAATCGAACTCACTTGGATATCTCCCACAGGGTCGAGAATCACATTGCCGCCTTTACCCGTTGTGCTACTAGAATTCAGTTGTCCTGCGGTAATTTGAGTCTTCGCCTCGACTCGAATCTCTCCCCCCTCGCTACCCCCAGAAGTATTCAGGTTTCCGGTTGTAATAGCTGCGGTATCACTCTTGAGGGTAATGTTGCCGCCCTTGCCTGAATTACTACTGGCGTTTAGATTGGCTGTACTCAGATTACCAGGGGTTGTAAGGCGAATTGCGCCTGCATTCCCAGAATTGGCACTAGCGTTGAGGGTGCCTGCTGTCGTATCAATCGCCCCACCACTAATGAGCGTGATGTTGCCTCCCACTCCTGTATCCGTTGCACTGGTATTGAGGTTGGCGGATTGAATTGTTCCTGCGGCACTGAGTGTAATCTCGCCCCCCAACCCTGACATCGCACTTGTGTCTAAGCTGCCGTTACGGGTATCAATATTCTGATTGCGACTTGTCAGCACAATGGCTCGACCGGAGTTCGTTATATTACCAGTGGTAATGTTTTGATTCGCATCCAGGGTGAGAGTCGCATTATCAGTTCCGGTGAGGGTAAAACCGATGGTGTTGATTGAACCATTACCCACTGGAGCAAGCAAAGTTAATGGATCATTGAAGGTGGTGCTTCCTGCTAAGGTAATGGCACTGCTGCAAGACGCACACCCAATGGTGATGGAGTTGAAGCCATTTTGTAGGGTATTCAGCTCACTGGTGAGTAAATCTAAAGTTTCTGCACCGCTATCTGTTGTACCACCAATTGCGATCGCTTGTTCAGGACTAAACGGTTCAAGGATGAGGTTGCCAGTACCTGACACGGATGAAATTAAGTTAATTTCCTTGGCTTTTAAAGTCAGGTTATAAGTACCTGCTGCCAAAGTGTTGTTAAAGGTGAGGGTATTGGGGGCATTAAACGTGGTATTGCCGATGAGATTAACGGGATTATTAAAAGTAAAGCCGTTGGCAAAGGTATAGTCGCCTGCTATCTGAGTATTACCCGTGCCATTAAGGGTTAAACTCCCAATGGGTATGCTATTACCTACCCCATTCAAGGTGATGGTGCCATTACCGGAATTTAAGGTTAAATTTTCTGTACCAACGGTTGTCCCGTTAATAGGACGGTTAAACGTAATATTACCGCTACCTGTAGTTCCTGTGGTGGTGAAGGTAGTTGTGGGTTGAGTGAGGGTGATATTCCCCGTGAAATTGAGCGCGCCTCCATTGCTCGTTGAAGAAGAGGAGTTGATAGTACTAGGACTAATAATATTAGCTGCCGTGAGGGTAACAACTCCCCCATTTCCCGCATTACCATACTCAGAGAATGTAGAAGCGTTGATAGTTCCTGTGGTGATGTTTCCGTTGGCAGCTAAGAAGGTAAGGATTCCTCCATTGCCTGTATTGCCTGTACTCGCAGCCGTTGAGAGATCGAGATTTCCGGTAGTGATGTTGCCATTCGCCGTCGTGAGGGAAAGAGTTCCCCCATTGCTGGCATTGTAATAACCGGAAGAAGACGAGAAGTTGACATCACCTTGAATGTTGATACCATTGCTAGCAGTAAAGGTAATGATACCCCCATTACCAGCATTGTTAAGACTAGAAGAACTAGAATTGATACTGCCTGTGGTAATACTTCCTTGAAGCGCTGTCAGAGTAATAGTTCCGCCATCACTAGAAGGCACCCCATATCGAGTTCCGGTAGCAACTGCGGTTAAAGTTCCTGTTTGAATGTTTCCATTTGTGGCAGTGAGATTAATTGCGCCTCCACCCAACAATCCGCCACCCGATGTGTCAATATTTCCCGCCGTTATACTCGCACCTGAAATCGTTACTGCAATCGCACCCGATGAAGCACCTGCTCTTTCATTCCCCAAAATAGATTGGGTAGTATCCATAAAAAAAGCACCGACGCCGTTGTTATCTGCATCAGCAATAAATGTCACTGAGTCAGTCATAGGACGGGTAAAAGTTAGCGATAAACCAGGAGAAATAGTGATATCATTGATTGCCTCCAAGCGAAGATTTCCCTGTAAAAATTGAAAGGCATTTGCTGAGAGAGTGAAATCCACTGCACCTCCATCTCCAGCAAAAATGCTTCCCGTTGCATCACCTACATTGGGAATATTCGGATTGAGTTGGTTATCGTTAGCACCAGCCGCAACAATATTAATATTCGTTGGGTCTAACAGAACCGTGCCATTGAGACCATAAATTGCCCTAACATCCACTAATCCTTGAAAGATTAAGTCTTGTTTGCCAGAGACTTCAACAAACCCTCCATTTCCCGACTCAGTGCCGCCACGAGCGTTAATATTCCCAGAAAATCTTGTCAGTTCATTCGCCCAAATAATAACTCGACCCCCATTTCCTGCCAACAAACTATTAGCATTAATCTCTGAATCGCTACTGACAAACGTTTGGGCAGCATTGGGAATCGTCCCTTTGCCCTGATAATCCCCGCCAATTCTGACCGTACCACCGCCCTTACTACCCGAAGCATCAATAGTTGCACTCACGACTCCAATTTTATTCGCCAATATATTGACTTCACCACCCATTTTTTCAGCGAAGTTGGTAGAGGTATTGAGCGTACCCGAAGCTATAACGATTCCAAGTTCATTCGGTAGAGTAGTCCCTGAAGAATTAAGCTGTGCTGTGCTTGATTGAGAAACAGTGATGCCTGTTTCTACCGTTTGATTCGCCACCGTAAGTAACTTGGGTAAATCTAAAGGAGTAATGGGTAGTATTTGTCCATCGGCATCTCTGGGGAGTTCAATTTCTAAACTGAGGAGGTGCCCCGGTTGACTCATTTTGACCAAGTTTTGACCGGGTACAGCCGCTAGAGTAATAGTTCCTTCTGATGCAACAATTGACCCTGTATTGACTACATTGCCACCCATTAGGGTTACATTTTTGCCTGGAGATACAACTAAATTACCGTTGTTAATAATACTGCCTGATGGATTAGAATCAAAGACAAATTGATTGGGAATGCCGATTAAATTGGAATAATCATTATTACCAAATGCATTAAACCAACGGTTCTCCCCAAAACCAATTCCTGTGGCTGTCGTCGCTATAAAATCGGCAGGAACATTTAAACTTGCATTCGCTCCAAAGACAATTCCTGCCGGATTCATGAAATATAAATTGGAGTTGCCTCCTGATACCTGAATGAGTCCATTAATCAGGGAAGGCTCACCGCCTGTAACTCGCCCTAAAATGTTACGAATATCGGGATTACTAATAAAATTAGCAATCTCTCCAGAGTTAAGTCCAAATTGTTGGAAACTATGAAAGAGATTGGTGCGATCGCTAGAGAGGGTTCCGCCTTGGATATGGAAGCGATTGCCCTCTGGTATCACCATCGTCCCTGTGCCGTCGGCTGCCGGAGTGATGGATTGAGCGAGTGTGGGGGCGCTCGTGAGTACTTTTAATAAGATCAAGGCAGAAAACAACGGGATAAAGCGAAAATTAAGAATTTCCATCTCTTTTTTCCTTATTGATGTGCCCCTACATTGATGCACGAGGGTTCCTTGCCCCCGCCCGAAGGGCTACCAAGGATTGCCAATCAACGTAAAAGCACTCCAGTAGTAAGGATGAGTTAGCTCTTCCTCGCCTTCCTGGAGTAATTCCGTCGGTAGCGGGAAACTACCATCACTGGTGATTAACTTTCCTGGCTCCACTCGGACTTCACCCTTGAGCATGGCTAATTGCGATCGCCTCAGCGCTTCGGCTTTAATGGGAGATTGCTTTAATTGTTCGTAAAAGTTCGTCATCAATCCCAAGGTGCCTGCATCGCTGATATACCAAAGACTGCCCAAGGCAGACTTCACCCCAGCTTGTACGGCTAACCCGGTAAATCCCAACTCGGCGTTTTCATCACCGAGGGCGGTGCGGCAAGCACTCAACACTAACAGTTCTACCGGTGGATCATGCAGTCCTAATAGGCGCAACTGATCGAGTGTTAGTTTGGAGTTCCACAACTGAATGTAGGAATTAGAAGCAGCACCCGGTTTAAATTCAGCATGAGTGGCTAAATGGATGATGCCAAACGGCGTTTGTGAGCGAACTGATCGCAAATTGTCTAGGGTAAAGCCTTCATTGAGGAAGAACCGACCCTGCCACACTTGACCTGTAATCAGAGATAATTCAACAGGAGTGGCAGCTAAGGGTTGAAGGTCAGTAAACTGTGAGGCTCCCATCCCCAAGACTTGAGATTTTCTCACATCTACATAGCGAGTATCGGAAAGACTGAGCGTCGGCATTAAAC
>DATNQL010000467.1:0-6560 GCA_036704025.1 Stenomitos sp. | reverse complement strand
ATGATGGAATGTCCAGCAAAAAAGTTCTGGAGTTCTCCAGTTTTCAAATTCCCAATCGTTATGTAGCCGTCGGCATCGCCACCCAGAAGCGTCTGACTATCAGGGCTAATCGCTAACGCGCTAATCCAAGACGATTTTTCGGAAAGAGTGTGGAGTAATGTTCCGGTGCCGAGATTCCAAATTTTGATACCGTTGTCCTTACTCCCACTAGCGAGATTTTGACCATCTGGGCTGAATGCGATCGCTCTAACTGATTGTGAACGCTTATCGGGTGATGGAGGTCTCTTCAGTGTATTTCTCAGTTTCCCAGTCTGTAAATCCCACAGTTTGATTGTCCCATCCTCACTTCCACTCGCCAGAGTTTTGCCATCTGGGCTGATAGCCACAAGACCAAGAGAGGTTGAATCTCCAGGAAGGGTTTTGGAAAGTGATATCTTTTGCGCCCATTGACTTTCTGCAACTGATATGGTTAATTTATGCGCCTGGTAGATCCCAAAGGTCAGACCGACGGCAGCGACAATACCTCCACCAATCGCGAGCCATTTAGGACATTTCTTGCGGGACGAAGACACCAAAGGTGCGATCGCTTCATCAACAATTTGCTCCTCTGATAAGTTTCCCCAAGCCTTTGAAGTTGGCTGTTGCTGAGAGGATAGCGCTTGTGTCAGTTCTTTGGATTCAATCGCATCCGTCGCCGAACTGGAAACGAGAGGAAGCCGGGGGTAAGTTGCGGTGGTTTCAAATGGGTCAGCCGATCCCGTGATGCCAACTTGAGAACTAGAGGCTGTTGTTGAATCACAGTAAGCAATGGTCAGTTGCTCAAAGGCTTGCAGTGCCTCTGTCGCCGTTTGGTAGCGCTGGCGATAGTCATAACGTACCATCTTATCTAAAACATCTGCCAGCTCCATGCTGGTTTGTACCTGTGCCAGCGGTATGTTGTGCTGCCACTGATCGCGCCAGAGGATTTCACTCGTCTTGGGGTCTTGTGGCAACTGACTAGAAGATAAGCCTGTAAGTGTTTGGATACCTAATACCCCAACAGCATAAATATCACTACAGAATTGGGGTTTGCCGGCGAGTTGTTCATTGGGCATGTAACCCGGTGAGCCAATTGCTACTGTAAAACTGGTGTTTCCTGAAGGGTTAAGCCCCTGAGTCGTGACTTCTTTGACGGCTCCAAAATCAATCAGAACCAGCTTTCCATCTTGCCTTCGCCTAATTATATTGGCTGGTTTGATATCGCGGTGAATTACATGTTGCTGATGGACAAACTCTAGCATTTTCAAGATGTCTTGACATAAGACAATAACCTGGGCTTCACTTAAGCGCCGACCCAGTGGTAATTCTTGCTTGAGGTCGTGACCTTGAATGAATTCCTGAACCAGATAAAACTCTTGTTCCTGCTCGAAGTGAGCCAAAAGTCTGGGAATCTGGTCATGGTTGCCCAACTTGTACAGAACTTCAGCTTCCCGATCAAAGAAACGCTTTGCGGTTTGTAATGTCAATGGGTCAGTAGACCGAGGCTTGAGTTGCTTGACAACGCATAAAGGGTTGCTAGGTAGCTGTAAGTCTTCGGCAAGGTAAGTTTGACCAAAACCGCCGCCTCCGAGGTGTTGGACGATTTGGTAGCGACCACTTAGAGTTTTTCCCAACATGGTATTAATGCGCTGTCCCGAATTATTAAAGGTGCTTTAACTTTTGCCGTCTACGTATTCCCACCAAAGCACAGAGATAGGTACTTTAATGTGAGCAGAATTTTACTCTTAAGGCGATCGCCAAATTTTGATCGCCTTATCTTTCCCACTACTGACCATCATCTCCCCATCCGGGGTCATAACCATACAATTAACAGCCTCTGAATGCCCAGCGAAAGTTCGTCGCAGTTTATTGGTTTTCACATCCCAAATTCGGATATTCCCATCTGCACTACCACTGACAAGAGTTTGTCCATTCGGTTTAAAGACAACAGTATTAATTGGAGCTGAACCCGTTTTAAGAGTTTGGGTTAATTTGCCTGTGTTTAAATCCCAAAGGCGAATTCCTCCATCCCAACTGCCACTAGCAATTTGTTCTCCATTTGGGCTAACCGCGACAGACAAGAAGTGATGAGAATCAGAATCTGTAAGGGTGCGAATTAATTGCCCTGTTCTCACTTGCCACAGTTTAATAGTATTGTCTTGACTACTGCTAACTACGGTTTGTCCATCGGGCGTCATCACCAAGGAAGTCACCAAGATTTCATGCCCTGCGAAACTATTGATTTTTTCTCCATTTTTCAGGTTCCAAAATTCTATCGTACCAACGCGATCGCCACTAATCAAAGTTTGACTATCGGGCGTTATTGTAATAGCATTAATTCCTTTTGAACGCCCCGATAAAGTATCAATTAATTCCCCCGTATTCAAGTTCCAAAGCTTGATACTTTCGTCAGCACTACCACTCGCTAGGGTTTGACCATCGGGACTGAAAACAAGAACATAGACGGCTGAGGTATGTCCTTTGAAGGTCTTTTTCAGTTCTCCAGTCTGTAAATCCCACAATCGAATAGTTCCATCCCCACCCCCATTAGCCAGAGTTTTTCCATCTGGTGCTATAGCAACGGGATTAGCAAACGTTGAATCTCCCGTGAGTGTTTTGGATAGCGACATTTTTTGTGACCATTGATTTTCTGCCGCCGATAAAGTTAAGCCATGAAAATAATAAACCCCAACCGTCAGAGCAATCGCCGTTGTAATCGCTGCCCCCATTCCAAACAGTTTATAGGAGGGATTTCGGGATCTAGAAACCAAAAGTCGGCTCATTTTGTTTCCGACTTTTTCCTCCAAGACATTGGTTGGGGTATCAGGTGTTAGCGACTGCCCAGAAGGCGGCGCTTGTGTCGGTTCTATCGTGTCAATTGGACTATCGGCAGGGGAACCCGAAATTGGAGCAGGTGGAGAGTAAGCAACGGTTGATTCAAACGGACTCGCTGAAGCTGTAAAGATCACTTGGGAGGGAGAGATAGCGGTGGAGGAGGAATTCGATTGACTCAACGAAGTCAGTGCCTGTAATGCCTCTGTCGCCGTCTCGTAGCGCTGACGGTAGTCGTAGCGCACCATTGTATCTAAAACGTCTGCTAGCGTATGACTCGCTTGTACCTGTTCCGGTGGTGTATGATGCTGCCACTGATCGCGCCACATAATTTCACTGGTTTTGGCGTCTTCGGGCAACTGGTGAGGCAGTAACCCCGTCAACGCTTGGATACAAAGCATCCCCACAGCGTAGATATCGCTACAGAATTGAGGTTTACCGGCGAGTTGTTCATTGGGCATATAACCCGGTGAACCAATAGCCACGGTTAAATTGGTATGTCCCTCAGAGTCAACCGTTTGTATCGTGACTTCTTTAACGGCTCCAAAATCAATCAGAACCAGCTTTCCATCCAGTTTACGTCGAATGATGTTGGCGGGTTTGATATCCCGGTGAATCACTTCTTGCTGATGGACAAACTCTAATATGGTTAAGAGTTCTTGGCATAGGGCGATAACCTGAGTTTTACTAAACTTTTTTCCTCGTGGTAGTTCTTGTTTGAGGTCATGACCTTCAATGTATTCTTGAACCAGATAAAATTCTTGATCTTGCTCAAGATGCGCTAAAAGCCTGGGAATCTGGTCATGATTACCCAACTTATATAAAACTTGGGCTTCCCGATCAAATAAACGTTTCGCCGTCTGTAAGGTTAACGGGTCGGTAGACTGGGGTTTAAGTTGCTTGACGACACAAACGGGGTTACCCGGTAGCTGTAAGTCCTGGGCAAGGTAAGTTTGACCAAAGCCTCCACCTCCAAGATGTTGGACGATTTTGTAGCGACCACTCAGCGTTATTCCCAGCATGGCGTTAATGTTGTGGCAGTAGGGTGGGCAATAAATCCCTTACTTACACTAATTTGCCAAGTGGACTTTCCTATTGCCAAGATTTAGCTTAATTCTGATTTTCCTCTCTTCTGTGCGTTCTCTATCCCTCTGTGTTTTTGCAAAAATACCTGGCTCCACATCCCTCGTAAAACGTTATGGCATTGCCCACCACTTAATCACACTATTACGGCTACCACTGACAATCATTCGTCCATCCGGCGTCATCGCAACCGACAAAACAGCTTCAACATAATCAGTAAAACTATGAATTTTTTTACCCGTTCTTAAATCCCACACCTTGACTGTTTTATCATTCCCACCACTCACTATTTTTTGACCATCGGGTGTTATGACAACAGAGGTCACACCATCAGCATGAGCTGTGAATGTTTGTAGTTCTTGACCTGTAGCAAAGTCCCAAACCTTAATTGTTTCGTCGATGCTACCACTAACAATTAATCGCCCATCGGGACTTATTGCAACAGATGTGACACCGGCAGTATGACCTGTAAGTTTTCCAATATCACCGACCTGAATCGTCGCGTCAGCACAACCACTCACGATTGTCTGCCCATCGGGCGTCAACGCAACCGAATAAACCCAATCCGAGTGAGGGGTAAGAGTGCGAATTTCTTGTCCAGTGCTTAAATCCCACACTTTGATCGTGCTGTCTCTGCTGCCACTCACAATTGTTCTTCCATCTGGTGTTATGGCAACAGAACATACTGTATCTAAATGTCCCTTAAGGGTATTAATTTCTTTCCCAGTCTTCAGACTCCAGAGTTTAATCGTCTTGTCTGAACTGCCACTGACAATCGTTTCGCTATCCGGTGTGATGGCGACACAATAAACCCAATCCGAATGTCCTCTCAGGGTGTACTGTTGTTGAGCGGTGTGTACGTCCCACACTAAAACCGTCTTATCTGCACCACCACTCAGTAAGGTATGACCATCCGGCGTGATGGCTACAGAGTATACAGAAGCCCTAGGTACAGCCAGCCAAAGCCCTAGGGTATGTTTCATGTCCATAAATAAATTTGCCCTGTGTGTAGCCAATAGCCATAGTAGGATTTAGGCAATACCAGAAGCCGCCGTCTCCACGCCACTGAACCCACTCCCCGAGCCTCTCCCTGAGCTCCCGCCCTGCTAACAACTGGTGGGTTATTTCTGCCTGGGTGTACTAGCTTCTCTGAATCCCACAAAAGCCTAAGGAATCAACCACCAAGCGGCTCTTGAATCTCAAACCTTCAATTCAAGAATAATTAAGTCTTTAGAGGCATGGCGTTTTTATCTGGCGGATTGACACTGAGGATGAGAGACTCGGCTGATAGTGTTTATTATCTCTAAAAGGTAACAAAATGATTTGACAATCGTGTCAATGTTCTGCTGATAGTAAAGACATGACTCAGCAAAGAGTTTTGAGTGGTCATTTACGAAAATCGATTATGAATCCTGAAACTGTAAGACCAGACTCGTCAGACTATACAACTGCTGAAGTTGAACAACCCGAAGTCATAGAAATTAATAACGGAGGAACGAAGCTTTTGTTGCCCTCAGATTCGTCCACGGAATCCTCTAACGCTCAATGGCAGCAGTATGGGGAAAAAGTAGCTACCTTTCTACAAACCTTACCGGGTTACGTCACCCGCTTTTTTGCGGAAAATAAGGGGCCGTTGGGTACCATTGCTCTGATCGTCGGCTCTTTGGTCACGGTCAAACTCATCTTAGCCCTGTTGGATGCGCTCGATGACATTCCCTTAGTTGCGCCAACCTTGGAGTTGATTGGCATCGGTTATACAGGCTGGTTTATTTACCGCTATTTACTCACAGCTCCCAACCGCCAAGAGCTATCTGAGCAAGTTAAATCCCTTAAAAATCAGGTTTTGGGTACAGATAGCTAATAGCCTGGAGCTTCGACTCCTCACTCACAAGTGTTTTGAACGCTCAGGAGGTTACGGTACACTTTGGCTGTGTCATTGCAACATTGACCGCTTAGCCTCATAGGCGAGGATAATGGCATTGAAACAGCAGGCATCAGGCAATTTCAGCCTGATTCCGTCTGGGTTGCATTCAACGGCTTGCGCCGTAAGCCTCCAATCCATATGAAATCTGAAGAATATGCGTTAGGACAGTTTTCGCACAGCACGATTGCCCCCGCTAGTGTACAAAGTGCAATCGCTCTGGGTAGCAATCTCGGTGACTCCCGTATCATCCTCGAAAGCGCGCTCAAAATCCTGGATCAAACCTTAGGAATCAGCTTAAAAGCCCAGTCCAGTTGGTACCAAACAGCACCCATAGGGCCACCCCAACCCGATTACCTCAACGGCTGTGCCTTGCTAGAAGTGCAGCTTACGCCACAAAAACTGTTAGCAACTTTACTGAAAATTGAAGTCCAATTTGGTAGAGTCCGCCAAGAACGCTGGGGTCCGAGAACCCTAGACCTGGATTTATTGCTGTTTGATGACTTAATCCTGAATTTACCGAATCTTCAATTGCCCCACCCCCGCCTCACAGAACGGGCGTTCGTGCTAGTGCCTTTAGCGGAGATTGCGCCCAATTGGATTGAGCCAGTTTCCGGAAAAGCGATCGCACAACTTGTACAAAGAGTAGACTGTTCAGGAGTCCGCCGGCTTTGAATTTCCAGGTTCAGCTAAAAGCAATTCAGGC
>DATNQL010000466.1:0-6542 GCA_036704025.1 Stenomitos sp. | reverse complement strand
AGTCCAAATTCGCGGAAGGTAGTACTAATTTCAGCAGGTAAATCCCAAATAATTGGGCCAGTTCTGCCCCGCCATCCCAGGAACAGTGCCGCTAGTAAAGGGCCACCTGCTAGTCCCAGACTCAGCCTCAAATTACCGGGAAGTGCAATCGTTATACTGCCCAGCAAAACTCCAATCAAAATTCCCAGGGAGAGTGAGAGATAATCCGTCTCGCTGAGGGCGTGCAACGAGTCGCCCAAATACTTTGTTAAGCTGGGTATATCATCTGTCTTCGCCACTACACGCAAGCGATCGCCTCGTTCCAGTACCGTGTTATCCGTTGGTACAAAATCCACATCACCCCGGCGGATACGGGTGACAACCGCATTCCACTTCTGTTCAATCCCACTTTCACCCAGTTTACGACCGACTAGCCTTTTATTCGTGAGCAGGATGCGACGATAATCGACTTGATCGCGCCGCGATTCAGGCCCCGGTTGTAACACAACCTCGATGCCGCCGAGAGCCATTGCCTGAGCCACATTCTCGTCTGTACCGACAATGCGAACAATGTCCCCAACTTCTAACTGTGTGTTGGGTGTTGCCACACTTACATTCTCCTCGTGTTGCACCCGACTGATTCTGACACCCAGCTTTGCCAGTGGCGAATCGTGAATGGTGATTCCAGCCAATTGAGGCGAGATAATTTTAAGATTTCGTGCCACAGGCGGTTCGGTGTGGTTTCCGGTGTCTTGTTCGGCACGCTGAGTTTCTTTTTTGATATTCACATGCTTCAACAGTGCCACAACCTCTGCGATCGCGATCGGCATAATCACAGCTAACGGATAGGCAACCGAGTAACCAATCGTCAGAAACACACTTTCCGGCTTTCCCCTGAGCATTTCAGTAGCAGCCGCGAGTGCAGGCGTGTTCGTCAGTCCGCCGCAAAATAAACCAACCGCGATCGCAGGATTGATGCCAAACACCGTCACAGCAAGCTGCGCCATTGTCGCGGCACCGATAACCGCTACCAGTGCCAAAAGCGCCAGCGCCAGTCCGCGCCGCTTCAGGATTCTAAAAAATGCCGGCCCCGCATCGAGTCCGATGGTATAGACAAACAGGAGCAATCCCAGTTGGGAGACGATTTCAGGCAGGCGGAATGACTCCTTCCCCCATGCACCCAGCCCAATCCCGACAAACAGCACCGATGCCATACCCAAGCCGATGCCTTTAACACGACATTTGCTTAAGAGATACCCTAAGCCAATCGTTAAGAACAGAAGCATAATGGGCTGATGCGCCAGAAACTCCCGAAGGACTTCAAACATAAAGGACTTACCCCGATGTGCGACAGGTAGGATGAGCATTGCCCACTCTAACTATCAGGGTTCGTCTTGGGAATTGAATCAGGCGTCAGGCAAATTTAATCATGGCAGAACTGACGCCAATACTCTCTTTACCTCAGAATTCATCAAAAACCTCTGCGTACCTCAGCGCCCCCTGCGTTAAAAAAATAGCGGATCACAACGAATTGAATGTCACCCGCCCCTCTAATTTTTGCAACAAATTTGGCCCAACTCCTGACACCCGATCCAAGTCTTCTACAGAAGTAAACGGCTTTTGCTGCCGTGCGGCGATGATTTGCTGTGCCAATCTAGGTCCCACTCCCGGTAAAGTCACTAATTCCTCCAGGGTTGCAGTATTCAAATTAACCAACTCTCCAGTCGTTGGCACATTCTTCTCTTTCGCCTCAGTCATTTGAGGACACTCTTGCTTCTGTGCCTGAATCTTTTGCTGAACTGCCAACGGGACTCCCAGCACCGCCCTAGCATAAAGACGTTCAAACTCCCGTTCAAAATGGGCGGCAACCATCGGGCTATCAATCACCAATAAGGTCTCATCATTGTGGGTATTCGCCGCCTCTGACCAATTGTGAGAACCGGTAATCACCGTTTGTCCATCTACAACGCCAAATTTGTGATGTAAGACATCCCCCTTCGGTAACTGGGGAATGCCCACAGTGGCGACGGGGCTTTGCCACGGACGATTATCGGCTTCGTATTCACACTGGTTGGCTAAAGAGATTCCCAGCATATCCAACGCCTCACTGTAATAACGATAGGCAAAACCGGAGTCAATTAACCCTCTTACCTGAACACCTTGTTGATGGTTGGTTTCCAGGAGGTTAGCCAGCGACTGTTCGGAGAAGACAAATAAAGCCAAGTCAACAGTTTTAGTCGCCGTACTCAGGGTTTGACCAATTAAGCCATTACTCGTCTGACTCCAAGGCTGGGTGGCAGAGGTTGGAGAAAACTGCACGGTAACGGTGGTGGTTCCCAGTTTGACTGGCTGCGCTGGGCGAAAGGGTTTTTTGACACCAAACCGACTATCCGGCTTCCCTGCGGGGCCATCGCCCCACATGATGTTAAATTCTTCGGTAAACAGATTGGCTAAGTCGGAATCTTCGATTTTTAATAGGTTATTTGCATTACCACGACTTTCGGGATCTGTCAAGTCTCCATGCATATCACTGGTAGTGAAATTAGCGGAGGTGACAATTAGGGTGCGTCCATCAATGACGACAAACTTATGGTGCATCAAGCCACTGCCTTTGGAACCATCAGCGGTATCGTCAAGAATGGGGATTTTATCGTTTCGTAAGATGGCGATCGCATCCCTTTGAAGAATCTCATCCGGAGTGAGCTGATTATCCCCATTCCGGTCGATTAATTTCAGTCCTTCATTGTAGCGATCGCGTTCTCGTGCCGGAAGTTTGGCGACTTCTGCGGCAGTAAAGTCACTCCAAGGGCGATTGTAGGTATTTTCTAGAATGACTTGGACTTTGACCCCAGCTTGGTGACGTTGAACCAAGGCTTGGGCGATTTTGGGTAAGCGCAACTCTTGAACGGCAATATCGACGGTAGATTGAGCGGTGGAAATCGCGTCTACAATTTGTTGCTCTAAGTCATCTCCCGGTCGAGCGATCGGCCGATAAGGCTCTGTGTATTCACCGGATTCGGCATGATTAAAGTAAACTTGAACAAACAGGTCTTGAGGTAGGGGAGCTGGGCGAGGAGACTGGGACTGAACTCGCTGACAAGCCGACACCATCAGCGCTAAGACGAAAGTTACCCCAAGACGGCAGGCAGTTTGAGAAAGTAAATGCAAGGGTTTTTCTGATCCAAGAAGATAACAGTGGTATTCAATTAATGTTCCCTGTTTTCCGATAACAACAGTCAACAGATTGTCACTGTTGAACTAACATAAATTTCAAGCGGACTTATTTCGCCTCTTAATTTATTAACTTAATTTGAGGAATTGCTCACACCGTAGCAGCATTGCGAAGTTGTGGGGCGAAACCCCCTATAACGTTATATGTCAAGAAGAAAAAAGACTTTTCTGTGTGGTCATAAGGGGTATGGTCAATCGTGCCACCGATGTGAGCAACAGCATAGAGTACGGGAAGAAAAAAGACAACAAAAACAGGAGTGGGAATCCACCTTTGCCGCAGACCCAATCGATTTAAAAAATCTTCCGGCTCATGTGGTGGTTAAAGCCCGTATTATTATTGCTGGCCTTCAGAGTCGTAATAATTATAGAGAGTATGGGGGAAAGCGACTCCGCCATAACCGTTGGATTATTAGTATTCCCGTTACCCGGAACTACCGCATGATCTGCCATGACCAGGGTAGTCTCTTGGTTCCCCATGCTGTCTTGTCTCACGAAGATTACAACGTGGATAAACCAGGCTGTTAGCCAATCCCTGAGAGTTCTTGAGAAACCAGCATCGGGTTTACAGATAACAACTAATCTTCACATAAGCACAATAATCTTAAGGGGTGCCATCAAGACTATATCCTGGGAGAATAGATAGCCCATTGGCTGAAAGACCATGCAAATTTATCTAGACTACAGCGCCACAACACCGCCGCGTCCAGAAGTCATTGCCACAATGCAGGATGTCCTCACTCAACAGTGGGGCAATCCCTCCAGCTTACACGAGTGGGGACAACGCGCCGCAACCACTGTGGAGCAAGCGAGAATGCAGGTGGCTGGGCTGATTAATGCACCCGCAGAGTCGATCATCTTCACCTCTGGGGGTACGGAGGCGAATAACCTGGCAATTATGGGGGTGGCAAGAACCTATCGCAAGCCACAGCACATGATGATTTCCAGCGTTGAGCATTCGGCGGTGGCAGAACCCGTGAGATTGCTGGAACAGTGGGGTTGGGAAGTGACACGGCTGCCGGTGGACAAATATGGACGAGTGAACCCCAAAGAGTTAGAAAACGCCTTGCAGCCGAATACGGTGTTGGTTTCCATCATCTACGGTCAAAGCGAAGTTGGCACGCTGCAACCGATCCATACCCTCGCTCAACTGGCGCGGGATCGGGGTGTTCTGTTTCACACGGATGCGGTTCAGGTGGCTGGACGCTTAGCGATCGATGTCAAAGAACTGCCGGTGGATTTATTATCCATGTCGAGCCATAAGATTTATGGCCCTCAAGGGGCGGGGGCGCTGTATATTCGTCGTGGCGTCGAGTTAGTGCCGGTGATGTTGGGTGGGGGACAAGAATTGCAACTGCGATCGGGTACGCAGGCTGTGCCGATGATTGCAGGTTTTGGCGTCGCTGCCGAACTGGCGGCGGCGGAAATGGCGACGGAAACGCCTCGGTTAATGGGATTGCGCGATCGCCTTTTTGACCAATTGATTGACACCCCCAATCTGGTACCCACGGGTTCCCGCATTCACCGCTTACCTCATCATGTCAGCTTCTCGATCATCGGTGATGGCAAAACAGTGACCGGCAAAACCCTCGTGCGCCAGCTCAACTTAGCTGGAATTGGCATCAGTTCTGGTTCTGCTTGTCATAGTGGCAAACTTAGCCCCAGTCCGATCCTCAAGGCAATGGGTTATAGTGACGCCGTTGCTCTGGGCAGTATCCGCCTCACCTTGGGGCAAGATACGACAGAAGCGGATGTGGACTGGACAGCGATGGTACTCAAGCAAGTGTTAGCTAGACTTATGCCAAAATTGGCTTGTGCTAGGTGTTAAGATCCATCGATTGGGCATGGGGAATAGAGCAAATGGGTTGTTAGCGACTAGAGCATCATTGGTTTAATCGCTAACAACTAACAACGCTCCCAATTACACTTCGGTAACACTACCATTAGAGATTCAGCCATCTCCATAAGCTTTCCTCCCTAACCCTTGAGCGTTCTGGGTAGTTGCACCCCAAGAGTAATAACTCTGGCTACCATAAACAAGGACATTGCTAGCCATAATAAATGACTACTGTGGAACAACCAAGCCGCGATCGCGCTGGGCGCAAACCCCAGTAAAGTAGCGGTTAAGGCTGCACTCCGAATGGTTGGCCCCTCTGCTAAACCTAAAAAATATCCATCTAAAATAAAAGCAATTGAACCAAATCCTAAAATGGGCAGTAACCAAGAAACATAATGATCGAGACTATCAATAACTTCCGCATGATTAGTTAGCAACCCAAATAAAGGTTGCGGAAATAAAACAAAGACCAGAGCAAGACTCAAACCTAAAACCAAACCGGTTCCCCCAGAAATGCCAACCAGGGAGGTAAGCTGAGTCTGATCTTCTTTGCCGCGAAAAATGCCGGCTAAGCTCTCCGTAGCGAAGGCTAATCCATCAATAAAATAGATCGCTAGAGTCACAACCTGTAACAGTAACGCATTTTCCGTGAGCATCATTGTTCCCATCGCCGAACTTAAGTTCGTGAAGATGGAAAAGGTAGAAAGAAAAGCAAACGTTCGGATAAAGATATCTCTATTCAGGGCTAAGGCATCTTTCAAGGCGGATAAATCAAACAGTTGTCCTGCGACGGCTCGGATCTCTTTCCAGCGAAGTTCTCGACAAATGAAAATAATTCCAATTAACAACATCAAATATTGACTTACCGCTGTGGCAAAACCCGCTCCCGCACTTTCCCACCCCAACCGAACAATCAATAGGTAATCGAGCAGGATATTGGCAGCATTCCCAACAGCTGATAAAACCAAAACCTTACCGCTGTGTTCACGTCCCAGGAACCAACCGATGAGGACAAAGTTCAGCAGAGTCGCTGGTGCGGCCCAAATTCGGGCATCATAATAAGCTTGCCCTGAAGCTTTAACATCTGCCGTGGCACTGAGTAGGGCAAATCCCATTTCTTGCAGAGGGTACTGCAAAATTAAAATCATAATGCCGAGCCCCAAAGCCAATATCCCATTCCGTAAACCCGTTAGTAATACCTCCTCCTCATCCTCACGCCCTACGGCTTGGGCTGTCATCCCCGTGGTACTCATCCGCAAAAAACCCAAAGTGCGGTAGATATAGTTAAATAAAACGGTGGACAGAGTGACTCCAGCGAGATGACGAATATCTCCTAAATGACCCAAGAATGCCACACTGATTAAACCTGCCAGAGGTACCATGAGATTGGACAAAATATTGACACTTGCCAATCGAAAAAAGCGAGGGATAAAGTCATACCGATCTAGGGTTGTAATCAACATATATTGGTGAATGGGCGGGAGTGGAGGGCGGTCAA
>DATNQL010000465.1:0-7641 GCA_036704025.1 Stenomitos sp. | reverse complement strand
AACGCCTCAAATAACCCAAATAAAACAAACCCCCTTATATTGCTCTGCTAACATCCCTCCCAAAAAAAAGCCCCCCTTAGAAAGGGGGGTTGGGGGGATCTAACTACCGATAATCCGCCGTCTGAATAGCCCCCAAACGAGCCGCATTCCGCATCCCATACTCCGGACGACAGAATCGATCCAATTGCGCCTCAAAAAACGCCCGATTGGCTTGCAAATGCTTCGGATTTGGGTCATTTAACGGATACAGCAACGCCGTCCGCAACGCTTGAAATACCGCAGAGGTAACGCAATACATCGAGCGCTGGAACGTTACCGCAATTTGATTTAAGATATCATCCTCATCCCGACAACGATGAGCATAAAACTCCTTGAGATAAGGAGGTAGGAAATGCAGCATATCCTGCATCAACAGTGTGGGAGGAATCCCTGCTGTACCAACCGGGAATTTATCGGCATAAAGAACCCCATAGTGGAAGTCTTTCTGATCGCTCGGAACTTGTCCAGCTTGGGCGTTGTAAGATTTAGTTCCCCTAAATGGAGCCGTGCGGTAGAAAACGGCTTCAACGTAAGGAAGTGCGGCTTCATATAGCCAAGTGAAACCCTTCGATTTGGGGATAACTTCGTAGCACTCATCACCCACATAGACATGATGGTAAATAGGACGACCAGCGATCGCAAAAATCCCATTTACCAAAAAATTCATCGCTTCTGGAACCGTTGTAATTTTCCCTTCATCATAAAGGTCAGAAACTTCAAAAAATACAGGAGCCATCACTTCCCAGAAAAGCCCCAAATTACTGTAATAAGATGCCTGACGGCACTGCTCAATAAACATTTCTGGGAACATCCGATGAAGTCCCAACATTAATGGATTGCCTTTAAAGTAAGCCTTAATGGCTCTATCGGCGTTGGCTTTATACTCTTCGGAATCGAGGTAAGCATCAAATTGGTTAACAGGTGCATACATGTGACGATGCCAGAGCATTGCCCTCATGCAAGCTTCTGCAAACTCCATGTTAATTCGGTCATGCCACAAGTGATGGAGTAACTTGGGCATTTTGCCGGTTTCTCCCTTCTCAATAAACTCCAAAAGTTCAGGATGAGCAGTGGCTTCTCCACGCCAAATTCGCAAATCTGCATCGTCGCCTGCGTAATGATTATGGAGTTCTAAATACTCTTTGGGCAGGAAGTATTTAAAGAAGGGAAAGGGATTTAAAAAAACACGTTCGCCAATATAAAGCAAGTCGCGCCAGTAGAAGTCCATCGGCACGGCATACGCCTTCCAGATGCCGATAATTTGCATCAGATTCTCTGGTGTATCTGGTATCATTGCACCACCCGCTTCTAGGCGATGAATCACCTCGGCAAATTCATGTTGGGAAGGGGGCAATTTAGGTTGATGAGGTTGACTTTTCGTTAGTTGATCTAAAGTTGCAGTCATGGTCTTAATTGTCTCTGGCTTAGAATGATGATTTTACTAATTGCCAATCTTGCACCCATCGCGTTCACCCGCAGAGGGATTAATTCCCTGAGGAGACTCGCTATTTGTTAGTTGCTCTGTTTGGTTGAGAGTTAAGCGCTATTTGTTGATTACTTTCAGTGGAAGCCGTAGCAATAATTGCTGTGGTAGTTGGTTCCATCCACCGCACTAACCACGTTGGTTGTATTCCCAACAACAAAATGAGGGCGGCTAAAACAAAAGCAGGAGCTTTTTCAGGAAACAAGACTTTGGGATAGTACGCCGTCTTGTTGTCGAGTTTGCCAAAGCAGGTGCGGTTGAGCAGAATGACGAAGTAAACGGCAGTTAAGCCCGAAGCCAAGATACACAACAGGGTTTGCCAAGGAAAAACGGGATAAGTGCCTTGGAAAACCATAAATTCAGCGATAAAGCCAACTAAACCTGGAATTCCAGCGCTAGCCATTCCACTTAAAATTAGCAGAGCGCTCACCAAGGGTAAACCGCGCGTAGGATTCATCAAGCCATTGAGCACATCCAAGTCGCGGGTGCCAACTTTGACTTCGATAATCCCGACGAGATAAAACAGAATAGCCAGGATTAAACCGTGACTCACCATCTGAGCAACAGCACCCAATAGGCTTAAGGGAGTCAGGGCGGCGGCGGCAACAACAATATAGCCCATATGACCGATAGAGCTATAAGCGACCATGCGCTTGATGTCTTTTTGTGCGATCGCGCTCAGTGCCCCATACATTACACTGATCACACCGATAATCGATAGTCCCGGAGCTACAATTGCCCAGGTTTCGGGAAATAGCTGCAACCCAAATCGTACTAATCCATAGGTTCCCAGCTTCGCCACCATGCCACCTAAAATAATCGCGACCACTGGAGAAGCTTCAACATAGGCATCTGGCATCCAGGTATGTAAGGGAACCAGAGGGATTTTGATCCCAAATCCTACCAAAATTGCGGTTAAAAGAATGAGCTGAACCGTTAAGGATAATCCCTGGGTTTTAATGACATTGTAGTCAAAACTAGGAGAGTGAGAAAGCCAAGTTATCCCTAAAAATGCACCCAGAATTAGAATCCCGGATACAGCGGTATAGATGAGAAACTTCATCGCTGCATATTCCCGTTTCTCTCCTCCCCAAATAGCAATTAACAGGTAAAGGGGAATTAAGATAACTTCGTAGAACAGGAGGAATAGCAGTAAATTCTGAGCCAGAAAAGCTCCAGCCACACCCGCATTAACGAGCAAAATCAGAGCATATTTGAGGCGAGTACGCTCAATTTCAACCCGACCGCTAAAGATGACGATTAATGTGAGCAAACTGCTCAGAGCTAGTAAGGGAAAAGATAACCCATCAATACCCAGGTTATAGGTTAAGCCGATTTGGGGAATCCATGGTAAAGTCTCTTGAAACTGCATTCCTGGATTGGTGATGTCAAACTTAAAACCAAGCCAGAGCGTAATGAGTAAAATACCTGTTCCGATCGCTAATGCAACAGAGCGTATCCGCTTAAATGTACTGTTCCCAGGAAAAAAACCTACTATTGCAGCCCCCAACAGGGGGAGCCAAATCAACGTACTCAGCATAGATTCTTGTTAGTTGTTAGTTGTTAGTTTTTGGTAGTTGCCATTAACCAATGACTCATGACTAACGAACCAGAGTCACAGCTCCAGTGTCCAAATCGTAATACCCTCCAGCCACTGTCAGTTTTTTCTTCTCAATTAACTCAGAGATCACGGGAGAGGTTTTTAATTGTTTAATTTGATACAAAACATTGGCTTTGATTGCCGCCTCCAGTGGATCACCGGTTTGGGAGGCTGAATCTTTGAGAGCTGGTTTAATGGCATCAATTAAAGTGGCAATCTGACCGGGAACTTGAGCACCTTTGATCGTGGCATCGACTGCCCCACAGCGCTCATGACCCATGACCATGATGACTTTTGCCCCTAAGACTAGGGTGCCAAATTCAAGACTACCAATTTCTTCTGGAGTCGCAATATTACCCGCAACGCGGCAGACAAATAAATCTCCAAATCCCTGATCAAAGACAATTTCAGAAGGAACCCGCGAATCCGCACAGCTAAGAATTGCCGCAAACGGATTCTGAGATTTTGCAACGGCGGTCAGACGTGCCCTATCTTGGTGAGGGTTGCTACGTTTTCCACTCACAAAGCGTTGATTTCCCTTAATTAACGCTTGCAGTGCCTGGTCAGGAGTCATCTCCTCTTGTGCAACAGCTTGATCGGGAAAAGCTAACTTAGAGCCTAATCCTGCTGTCAGTACTCCTGTGCCGAGCGCCCCTGCACTAAACTTGAGCAAATTGCGTCTGGATAGATGGGCACTCTGATTGTTTCCGTTCATCGAATCTGTTCTTCCTTCCAACATTTTAGAGACTAAACACAAGTGACGACTGACGAGTTTTAAAAGCTAGTCAGAATCAACGAAAGACGAGCTAACAAGGGCCAACTCACTACAAGTCCAAACAACACTATTCCCAAGAGAATCGTTAAGGCATAAAACTGGGTCTGACCGGAGACGTTGTACTTTAAGCTCTGTCCACTGAAAATGGTTAATATCCCGACTAGATTGACCGCACCGTCAACAATATAGCGGTCACCCCAAGCAATGGCTCTGGAGACTAGGCCAACGGTAAACACTACGGTTAAGCGATAAAGCTTCTCAGTGTAAAAGTTGTAGGCCAAGAGGTCTTGCAAAGACTTTGTACCAAAGCGCACAGGTTTGGCAAAGCCATCGTTGAGATAGAGGAATGACCCAACAGCGCAACCCACAGCACTCGATAAAACGAGCAAGCCAACAACGGTTGTATTGAGAGTTGACACGTCTGGGATGAGTTGCCATTGCAGGAGGACTAGTGGCACATGGAGAGTGAAGCCCATTAAGAGCATCATCGGTAAGATCATAGGCCAGTGCACTTCTGGCGATCGCTCACTCATTTGCTTGGGTTTGCCGCCAAACACTAAGCCGAACACGCGGGTTAAGCTCAACGTCGCCAAACCATTGACCACTAGCAATAGTCCAAACAACCAGGGGTAAGTGTGAGAAAGATGGTCACCTAATTGCAATAAAGCCCAGAAACCACCGAGGGGCGGTATGGCGACTAAGCCAGCCGCACCGACAAGATAGGCGAATGCCGAAGCCGGTCTTTTACCCCACAAACCCCCCAACTGAGTGACATCTTGAGTGATACTGTTCCAGACAATCGTACCGACGCTCATGACCAGCAGAGCCATAGATACGGCGTAGGTCAACATTAACGTTAGAGCGGTTTGGGTTTGATCGGTGCCGACGGCGATAAACACCAAACCCATGTAGGCGCTGACCAGATAGGAAAGGGTTCGTTTGACGTCAATTTGCGCGATCGCCACCATCGTACCGCCTAAGGCTGTCACCGCACCAATCAATAATGTGGCTGAGGCGGCAAAGGGAGAAAGCTCGATGATGGGTTGCAGTTTAATCAGCACCCAAGCACCCGTACAAACCACCACCGCGTTCCGCAAAATCGTGCTGGGAACGGGGCCTTCCATCGCTAAATCCAGCCACAGATGGAGCGGAAATTGAGCGCATTTGCCCATTGGTCCGGCGATTAAGGCTAAGCCTAACAACGCGGCAACGGTCGGGTCGATGTGAGCGGTTCTTGCCCATTCCGCCAGTTCTGTAAAATTCCAAGTTCCTGCCAGGGGATAAATAGCAATCACTCCCATCAACAGAAATAAATCGCCCACCCGCTTGGTTAAGAACGCATCTCTGGCACCCGTAACCACCAAAGACTGGTTAAACCACAGCCCAACTAAGAGGTAAGTTCCCAGGGTGAGGATTTCCAGAATAATGTAGCTGAAAAACAAGGAGTTGCAGAGGACAAGCGCACACATTCCGGCTTCAAATAATGCCAACAAAGAATAGAAACGCGCCCAACCCCAATCCATCTCCATATAACCAATCGCATAAATTTGTGCCAGCAGGTTGATTCCTGTGATCACAAGGGTTGCGCCAATGGTAATCGAAGACAATTCCAATGGAATGGTTAAATCGAGATCGACAACTTGAAGCCAAGGAATCAGTATTTCTTGTGCGGGTTGATTCCAAGTCGCGGGTAAAGCCATTAAACCGTGTAAAACAGCGATGAACGTCATCAACGCATTGATGTAACCGGCTGGTCTGGGCCCCGTGCGACGAATCAGGCTAGGAGACCAAGGTATCGCTAAAATCGAACCGATCAATGCATAGCAAGGTATTAACCAAGCTGTTTCCAGGAAAAATTGAGCCATCGGCATTACCTGTCTTAGATGGAGAAATTCTCAAGTTGGTGAAAGCAATGCTGAGCCTGCCCTGTTCCAGGACTTGCGAACGCACTGAATTAACTTTTTTTTAAGCTTTTTAATGAGTGTACTAGTTGATTGGCCAAAAAAGAAGGATTCAATTAAATAATTCGATAATGATAACCGTAAAGTTTGCTTATATAGGCAAGTAGTAATAGTACCTATTGATTTTTCTCTATAGTATCCGTCTAACTGGCGCTTTCAAGAATTAAAATCGATAGTTCTCCAGTGATTACCCATTACCTATTATTTAAGGAATTGAGGAATTTAACAATTCAATCCGCCTAAATGAGGTGCTTATCTCTACCCAAAGACAGACAAAGCACAGGGTTCATGCCTTGCTAGAGATACCTCGCTTGGTTCTGACGCTTCTCAGGTTTAACCAACAAGATGGATAGTAGTCCTGTCCCTGCTCGCAGTAGAGCTGAGCTATAGAGAGGTAATGCCAATGAATGCAGATGAATTCTTGACGCGCTATACCGCAGGAGAGCGCGATTTTCATGGAGCAAACCTAAGCGGAGTGGATTTAAGTGGGAAAACCCTACAGGGAATCAAGTTGCGTTCAGCCAACTTAAGTGGGGTTAACCTAACCGATACAGACCTAAGCCGAACCGACTTGAGCCAGTCCAACCTAAATCAGGCCAACTTGCGAGGCGCTTACTTGAATGGAGCTTACTTATGTGAAGCCAACCTGATTGAAGCCGACCTAACCCTAGCCATTCTAGACGGAGCAATTTTAGAGGCAGCAGACCTCGATAGGGCAACACTGAGTCGAGCCAGTCTAAGTCATGCCGATTTGAATGGAGCTAATTTAACGAATGCAGATTTAAGCGGTGCTAATTTAAGTGGGGCGATCCTAGATGGAGCCGTTCTGGATGGAACCGTTTTGGATGGAGCCGATTTAAGTCAAGCCGACTTGGTCGTAGCCAATCTCACCCAAGCCAATTTGAGTGATGCCAATCTGACTGAGGCTAACCTGCGCGGGGCAAACCTGGATGAGGCCAATTTAAGTGGGGCGGATTTGGTTGTGGCAGACCTGACCCAAGCGAACTTAAGCGAGGCGAACCTCAATGAAGCTAATCTAAGCGGAGCTAATTTGGAGCAAGCAACTCTCGATGGGACAATTTTGGATGAGGACAAGAACCACTAGTCAATCTAGAGCAGATTAAGGATGGTGTCTGCTCAGCGCCCTAAATACCTTAGCGGATTTCTCCCCGCCATTCAATTTTTTGCTCGGCAGAACGTCCCGCAAAAGAGCGAGTTGCCACTAACTCAATTTCCACGGGTAATCCTGACTTAAGATACTGCGAGGAGATCGGCAATTTGCCGATATTGAGAACGAAACGATTGTTGCTACGAGTAACCAATTCGGCTGGAATATTGCCTTCATAGCGGGTACGATAATCAAAGCGCTCACGAAAGCGATCGCCCGATTCGGAGACTTTATACTTAATCCGAAACTGCGTTGCAATCAAATTAGACTGACCCGCTTCATCAATCAGTGCAAAATTGAGGTCAGTTCCACTGCCCGAAAAATCGGCTCGTTTAAGCTGAGTGGCTTCTTTTTTGAGGATGACATTAGTTGCAACAAACTGAGTTGTTCCACCTTGCTGGGAGGTTGTACCATCCACCCAAACCTCTTCAGGGAAAGAAACCTTGACTTGTTTGTCATCTTCCAGACTTAACTTGACTTGTTCTCCGGCAAAATCAGTAATGGGTCGCGTGGCATTCCATACCACCTGAAATGAGGTTTCCGCACGTTCTACAAACTCCAGGTACTGATCCGCTATCACCGAACCGGGAGCTAAAAGGGACGGTGCACCATTGC
>DATNQL010000464.1:0-9693 GCA_036704025.1 Stenomitos sp. | reverse complement strand
CGAACAAGCCAAGTGCTAAGCTGATGTGCAGCTAAATTGCCATAAGGGGTGTGGGGTGTGGGGTGTGGGGTGTGGGGTGTGGGGTGTGGAAATAGGCTTTCTTAAATGCGTCACAGCTTATCACTCTTAATGAGGTAGGGTGCGTATCGACGGACCCTACTCTTCGAGTTGCAGTGTCAATCTTTTGACGATTGGGTGGATCAACCCTTGTTTTACTACCAAGGAGTGGATACATTCGTAGGTAGGACTACTGAATATTCAGGAGTTCCAGTTTACAAATGTTATCATCTAATTTTTTAGGTGTAATACCATCTTTTAACCACGGGCGCACATCACAGAAATTACGCACACAGCCTCGGTAGGAGCCATCCGTCCGGAGTTGCCCAGCTTTCAGTTGTATGCCCGGTCATTAGGCAAGGCGTAAGTCTTAATCTTTCAGTTTGAGTCACGTTGTCCTAGGCTTTCAACCATTTCTTCATCTCCCTCGTTCAGTTACCCCCATCCGTCTCTAAAAGTTGGACTACACGACCGTTGTTGCACAGCCATCACTATGACACTCTCCAACGTTGGTAGCATTCTGGCTAGCCTGACCCAGTTAACCCAACTCAATCGGACAAGCGCTCTGACTCACCGCGTCAAAGACTTATCCGTTCCCGAATTCATCTGCTTGTTGGATTTTATCACCGCTGAATTTCAACAATTTCTCCGGGCGATCGAAATGATCAACAACGAAGCCCTGGAAACCATGTTAGAGCAGGTGATGGATGCTTTTACCTTAAAAATAGGTCAAATTTTACAAGCCGATCGCACCACTATCTTCCTGGTTGACGCCGACAAAGGTCAACTCTGGGCAAAAATTCCCCAAGCCGAAACCAACAAACCGATAGAAGTGCGGATTCCTCTAAATGTGGGTCTAGCCGGTCATGTGGCAACAACCGGAGATTGTCTGAATATACCTGATGCCTACAATCACCCTTTATTTAATAAAGAAGTAGACGAACGCCCCGGTTATCAGACGCACACCCTCCTGTGTATGCCCATTCTCAGCAGCAGCAAACAGGTGGTTGCGGTGGTGCAGTTGTTAAATAAAGCGGGGGGGCAGCCCTTTGATGCCGACGACGAACAGCGATTCCGGGATTTTGCCGCCTCGATTGGCATTATCTTAGAAACGTGCCAATCCTTTTACATGGCGGCTCGTAACCAACGGGGCGCGGCGGCACTGCTCAAAGCAACAGCTTCTTTGGGTCAAAGCCTCGATTTAGAAGCCACCCTGCGTCTGGTGATGGATCAGGCTCGTGATTTAATGCAGGCAGACCGTAGTACTCTGTTTATGCTGAGCAAGGAGACGGGCGAACTGTGGAGCAAGGTGGCAACGGCGGATGGGTCAGATTTTGTCGAAATTCGCATCCCTGCTAATCGTGGCATTGCAGGTTATGTGGCCTCCACAGGTCAAACGCTAAATATTCCCGATGCCTACAAAGACCCTCGCTTCGATCCCACCACCGACAAACGAACGGGTTATGTGACTCGCAATATTCTCTGTATGCCGGTCTATAACTCTAAAAACGAATTGATTGGGGTGACTCAACTCATCAACAAGCAGCAAGGTAGCTTCAGCAGTTCGGATGAAGAGTTCATGCGAGCGTTTAATATTCAGGCTGGGATTGCCTTAGAAAACGCCAAGCTGTTTGAAAATGTCCTGATTGAAAAACAATACCAGAAAGACATTTTGCAAAGCCTCTCCGATGCTGTGATTTCCACCGATATGCAGGGGCGGATTGTCACCATTAATGATGCGGCTTTGGCGTTACTGGGTTGTCCCCACACGAGCAAGGACAGTAAAATCCAGCAGTTGTGGGAATATAAACTGATGAGTCGCTACGTTTGGGATGTGGTACCCATCGACAATCTCAAAGAGCGTCTCCAGGGCAGCCTGACAACGGGAACTAAACATTATGTGCCAGAGCAAAGCCTGACCCTTGGTTTGTATAAAAGTCCGGGACGCTTAACTCTCAACAGTCATGGAACGTTGGGAAATAATGTGACCTTAAATTGGGAAAAGGGAATAGGGAGTCGAGGAGAGTTGACGACTCCTTACGGCACTCCTGAAGGTGATGTTTATATCTTGGCACTCCAGAAAAGTGATGACCCCAATGTTTATATTCCTTGGAATGAAACCCCTTGGGATTCTAACTCCTCAACCTACTTATCCCATGAGCAAGTCCGGACAATTGAACGCAGTATTAACCTAACCGTTAACCCCCTGACGAATCTAGAGGGAACGGTACGGGGCGGACTGGTGGTGTTAGAAGATATGACTCGCGAAAAGCGAATGAAAACCACCATGTATCGCTATATGACTCCCAGAGTTGCCGAGCAAGTTATGGCACGGGGTGACGATAGTCTGATGGTGGGTGAGCGTAAGGACGTCACGATTTTATTTTCTGACATCCGAGGCTATACCACACTGACGGAAAACTTGGGAGCGGCTGAGGTGGTGTCACTGCTGAACCAGTATTTTGAAACGATGGTGGAGGCGGTGTTTAACCACGAGGGGACTTTAGATAAGTTTATCGGGGATGCCTTGATGGCAGTGTTTGGTGCCCCCCTACCCTTACAAGAAAATCATGCTTGGATGGCGGTGAAGTCCGCTTTGGATATGCGCTGGCGCTTAGCCGCGTTTAACCAGTCGCGTATGTTGACCAACCAGCCTTTAATCCGGATTGGGATTGGGATTAGTTCTGGAGAGGTGGTTGCAGGTAATATTGGTTCCCAAAAACGGATGGACTATACCGTGATTGGGGATGGAGTGAATCTAAGCGCACGACTGGAAAGCGCCACCAAAGAGTATGGCTGCGATATTATTTTAAGTGAATATACTTATTCCTTGTGCTGCGATCGCATCTGGGTACGCGAGTTAGATCGAATTCGGGTTAAGGGCAAAAACCAAGCGGTTAGTATTTATGAGTTAATTGGTGAATCCGATGTACCCCTAAACGACAGCACGAAACGGTTTTTAGATTTTTACGCCGCAGGACGCCAAGCTTATCTCAACAGAGACTTTGAAAAAGCGCTCACCTATTTTGAGCAGGCTTACCCCTTAAAACCCCCCACCGACCAAGCTGTCTCAATCCATCTAGACCGAGCCGCCTATTATCGTAACAATCCCCCCCCAGAGTGGTGGGATGGTGTTCACACACTAACCACAAAATAATCAAGATATAACGAAATAAAAAGGATGAAATCGAAACAACCTTTTTCATCCTTCATACTTTATCTTTCGTCGTTTTCTCCTTCATCACTTTGGAATGGGTGCTGACCAATCGCGAGTTGCTTTTTAGTCCGCTTCAACTGTTTCCAAAGTTCTTTAATTTGGGAGTAAGCCTCTTCTGGGGAAAGTTTACCACCTGTTTCTAGATTACAGATATAGTTTACCCGTTGTGTAAACTCCTGTAGGTTAGCATTAAAAACCAGATTTTCTGGTTTGACTTGACCGTAATAGCGACTGCGAGGATATAAAAAATCAAATTGATCAGGCATATCTATCTCCTTGTTTTTAAAATTCGCGGCTTGACGTGAAACTTTCTCAATTTACTAATCGGCCTAATTCACGCCATTTTCACGTTTTCAATCAATTGAACCAACCTTATAAGAATTGGGCTTTTGTACGGCAACACTGTAGTTTAAGAAATATATTTTTTACTCTTACTCTATCTATTTTTTCTTAAAAGATTTATCTAAATCAACAGTATTTTTACGGTATTTCTTTAAAAAAGCGACCCCAGCAAAAGCCTTTTTCCAGCGAGTTCGTGGTTGCCAGTAACGCTTGTCTCAGATAACAGTTCTCTATCCGGGTCATCTTTACACCTATTAGTGTAATCCTTGGCTGCTCAAGAGAACGAATCGTTCTATCATTCTTCTCCAGTATGACGGATCTAAGAAGATTCTATTTTACTCCTGAGAGACTGGACTCATTCATGGCTCTGTTTGGGTTTGTTATACCAATTCACTAAATTCCTGCTCTAACTTATTTGGCTTCTACCTCTTACTTGCTCTACTGCCCTGATTTGATGGGTAGCCAACGAACAGTGAAATGGCTATGAAACAGGTGTGATAGGCAGGAACATTAGTACTGGTATCCGATGTCAACACCCTCAGCCGCGAAATTCTCATGACTTTTTTCAACCGTTGCGGTATTACTGGGGTTGACGGCAAGCTAAAGACCCATACACTGGGTACACAACAACAGGAGAAACCTGTATACAGGCTCGACCCCCAGCGCTTTTTTTAGATTAGCGATCAACAAATCGTTAAAACTCTTCACAGACAATGGACAATGGACAAAAAATAAGAAAAGGATAGCGAAGCAAGACTCGCTAGCGTCTTTCTCTGACTTGCAATAAACCTGGTGTGTGGAAGTGTCAAAAGAGCTCAAAGACATGCGCTTATCTCCCTTTTTAGCAACAATGCTGGCTGCTTCAGCCACTTTCTGTTTATCCAACTCGGTGAATGGGCAAACCCTAAACTCGCCTACTCTCCCGTCCAACGCAACAGAACCAGAAGCGACCAACAGCAGTGGAGGAGTGCCTACAGCTAAAGCTGAGCCGACCCCTGAGCGTCATTCAGGCTCAATCTCAAAGCCAGTCTATGTTAATCAAGATGCTGTTCCCATCAATGTGGGGTCTGTGGCATCAACAGAACGCCAACCTGAAACGGTCAACAACGTGGTTGTCGAGACCCTACCTGTGCCAGAAACCTCGAGTCAGCCACTCTTGACGGCACAGGATGCTGAGTCCGGAGGTTCTGTGCAACCCAGTCCGGTGCCGAGTCCCTCACCGTCACCGAGTCCCTCACCGTCACCGAGTCCCTCACCAAGCCCGACGCCGGAACTCTCACCGAGTCCTGCACCAAGCCCGATGCAGGACTTTTCACCAACGCCAACTCCAGCGCCAGAATTTTCAACCCCTCCAGAGTCTCAATCACAACCAACTCAGCCAGAACCCAGAGTGCTTGTTGCGGAAGTGAGCATCAGTGGCGCACAAGGGGAACTGGAAGAGGAAATTTTTCGTGTGATTAAAACACGACCGGGGCAGGCAACCACGCGCGCCCAGTTGCAAGAAGATGTGAATGCTATCTTCGCCACAGGGTACTTCTCTAATGTGAATGTACAGCCCGAAGATACGCCTTTGGGAGTTCGTGTAACCTTTGTGGTAGAGCCTAACCCCGTACTGAGAAATGTGTCAGTGCAAACGGTGCCGGAAGGAGCCACAACGGGTGTACTGCCGACTCAAGTCGTCGATAACATCTTCAATGAGCAGTATGGCAAAATCCTGAACCTGCGAGATTTACAAGAAGGGATCAAAAAGGTCAACCAATGGTACAAAGATAACGGTTATGACCTCGCTCAGGTGATTGATGCTCAGCAAGTGACCGCCGATGGGAAAGTCACCTTAGTTGTGGCAGAAGGGGTCATTGAAGATATTAAGGTGCGTTTCCTCAATAAAGAGGGAGAGACAACGAATGAGCAAAACGAACCGATCAGGGGTCGCACCCGTGACTTCATCATTACGCGAGAGGTTCAGTTAAAACCGGGCGATGTCTTTAATCGGGATACAGCTCAAAGAGACCTGCGTCGCGTGTTCGGTTTGGGGATTTTTGATGATGTGCGGCTTTCCTTTGCCCCTGGTACTGACCCCCGCCGAGTAGTGGTCGTTGTGGACGTCATTGAGAAAAACACCGGTTCTTTGGCACTAGGGGGCGGGATTAGTTCGGCGAGTGGTTTGTTTGGTTCTGTGAGCTATCAACAGCAAAACCTGGGAGGTAACAATCAAACCTTAGGTGCCGAAGTGCAGGTGGGTCAACGGGAATTCCTGTTTGACGCCCGGTTTACAGACCCCTGGATTGGAGGCGACCCATACCGCACATCTTATACGGTAAACGCCTTCCGCCGTCGCTCGATTTCCCTAATTTTTGATGGCGGTGATCCAGAAGTCTTTCTTCCACCAGACGATGACGGGGATCGCGACCGCCCCCGTATCCGGCGAACAGGAGGCGGTATTACCTTCACCCGTCCACTCTCCAGAGACGTATTCACCCCAGCGGATTGGACCGCTTCCTTAGGCTTACAGTATCAACGGGTTTCAGTCACCAATAGTAAGGGTGACGTGACTCCTAGGGATGAGTTGGGCAACCTCTTAAGCTTTAATGACAGTGGGAAAGACGACCTGTTGACCCTTCAGTTGGGTGCTGTGCGCGATCGCCGGAATGACTCCCTACGACCGACGAGTGGCTCTCTGCTGCGACTGGGGGCGGAACAGTCGATTCCAGTAGGCTCTATCCTCATGACCCGCCTGAGAGGCAGCTACAGCTACTACATTCCTGTGAACTTTACCAACTTCACTAAAGGTCCTCAAGCTCTTGCCTTTAATGTCCAAGGGGGAACGGTGCTGGGTGATTTACCACCTTATGAAGCATTTTCTCTGGGCGGCGTTAATTCGGTACGGGGTTACGGTGAGGGAGATGTGGGAGCAGGACGGAGTTATATTCAGGCTACGGCTGAATATCGCTTCCCTCTGTTCTCGGTAATCGGCGGTGCTTTGTTCTTAGACTATGCCAGTGATCTCGGTTCCGGTGACAACGTTCCGGGGAACCCAGCCGGCGTGCGAGGCAAACCGGGCAATGGTTTCGGGTACGGTCTCGGTGTTCGGGTACAGTCGCCACTAGGGCCGATTCGCGTGGACTATGGTTTTAATGACCAAGGCGACTCTCAGTTGCACTTTGGTATTGGAGAGCGATTCTAAACGGTTGAAGGTTGAAGGTTGAAGGTTGAAATTTGGTGGTTCGCCTAGCGTTCCCCGTAATCCGCAGCAGAAATCGATGGGTCGGTTGAACGATTGAACAGATTAACCAGCCAATGTTCAACCGACTCTAGAGAAGCGGTAGCGACGTTCTTAAACTTCACTTTCAACCGCTCAACCCCAACCCCTGTTTGAACTAATTAGTCGTAACCAATGACATATGGCTCAATACACTTTGGGTGGTATCTTCGAGCGCTGCGGCGTTGGACTGCATAGCGGTATCTTGACCCATGTGCGAGTGCTGCCTGCGGCATCTGGGGAGGGACGCTATTTCGTGCGAGTGGACTTGCCTGGGTCGCCCATTATCCCAGCGCGAGTCGAGGCTGTTTATGAAACCAGACTGTCTACTGAACTCCAAGCCCTGAATAGCCATGACTCAAACCTAGACAGTGCCGCGAAGCACAACCACATTTTGCCTGAGTCTACCCACAGGGAGGCGCGGGTGCGAACCGTGGAACATTTATTAGCCGCGCTAACGTGTAGTGGCGTTGATGATGCCCGGATTGAAATTGATGGACCCGAAGTGCCCCTGTTGGATGGTTCAGCCCAGGTTTGGGTGGAGGCGATTCAGTCCGTGGGTGTCGTGGCAGCAGAGGAGGAGTGGGGAACCGAGGCTTTCGTGATGGCGCTAGCATCCAAGCCGGACAGAGTCAAGCTCGAAGAGGGAAAAGAGGACACAGGGACACCCGGAGCTTTCGTGACAAAACACCTAGAGTCCGGAAATCCCTCAAGAACACTGTCCACCTCGTTCGCCTTAGAGCAACCCATCTGGGTATACCAAGGAGATGCTTTTGTTGCTGCATTGCCAGCACCGACGCTCCGATTTACTTATGGGATTGATTTTGACTTACCTGCGATCGGGAATCAATGGCATAGCTGGACACCGATGCAGGAGAGTTTTGAAACAAGCATTGCACCAGCTCGAACGTTTGGTTTAGCGCACCAAGTTGAGCAATTGCGACAAGCCGGTTTAATTAAAGGCGGAAGCTTAGACAATGCCCTGGTTTGTGACGATTCTGGGTGGTTGAATCCTCCCTTAAGATTTTCAAATGAGCCAGTGCGTCATAAACTTTTAGATTTAGTAGGAGATTTAAGTCTACTTGGAACTTTTCCTGTAGCTCACTTCCTTGCTTACAAAGCTAGCCACCATTTACACGTCCAACTGGCTCAAAAGCTAGCACAACAAATGGGTCGAAGGTTAGAACGTTGAAAGCGGGAAGGCTAAAAAGTTAGAAGGTGAAACGTTATAAGCTGTAACCTGTAACCTGTAACCTGCTAACCTACTAACCGGACAACCGATTAACAACCTGGCAACTGACTCGCCCTGCAACCCTCCAAAGCACCAAAATGTCTATACTGACTGACGTTCATACCCACGCTAATTCCACAGAAACTGTTGAGCAGCCAATTCCTCAACCATCAAGCCAAGCTCTTACGTTTGAAGACATTCAGAGACTCCTACCCCACCGCTATCCGTTTGCCTTAGTGGATCGGATTATTGAATATATTCCAGGCCAACGCGCCGTTGGGATCAAAAATGTCACTTTCAATGAACCTCACTTTCAAGGACATTTTCCCGGACGTCCCATGATGCCTGGGGTGATGATTGTAGAAGCGATGGCTCAAGTTGGGGGCATTGTCTTGACTCAGTTGCCCGATTTGGAAGGTGGATTATTTGTCTTTGCTGGCATTGACAAAGTTCGTTTTCGCCGTCCCGTTGTGCCTGGGGATCAACTGATCATGACCACGGAACTGATATCAATCAAGCGGCGTCGTTTTGGGAAGATGCTCTCTCGTGCGGTTGTCGATGGTCAACGAGTCGCAGAAGGCGAATTAATGTTTTCTCTCGTAGACTAAATGTCGCTTTGAGTACGACGGTGTTGAGTGTAAAGTTTTAAATTCATAGCTCACTCCCTCAAGCTCACAGCACAGGAGCAGAAGCTCCTATCCAACTCAACACTTCTATGGCAACACTGATTCATCCAACTGCTGTTATCCATCCTGGCGCTGAACTTCACCCCACAGTTCAGATTGGTGCCTATGCTGTGATTGGGGATAATGTCAAGGTTGGCCCAGGCACGACGATTGGTGCTCATGTCGTGCTAGAAGGACCAACAGAGATTGGAGCCAGGAATCAAATCTTTCCTGGTGCGGTGATTGGCTCGGAACCCCAAGACCTCAAATATGACGGAGCCACCACTGGGGTTAAAATTGGCGATGATAACCGAATTCGGGAGTATGTCACCATTAACCGAGCCACCGGTGCGGGTGAGGTAACGGTGGTTGGCAACAGCAATTTGTTAATGGCTTATGTTCATGTCGCCCACAACTGTGTCATTGGCGACTCGGTGGTCATAGCCAACAGTGTCGCGTTGGCAGGTCATGTTCACATTGAGTCAAGGGCAACCATTGGTGGAGTTTTAGGGATTCATCAATTTGTTCACATTGGTCGTTTAGCAATGGTGGGTGGCATGAGCCGGATTGACCGCGATGTGCCACCTTACATGTTAATTGAGGGAAATCCTTCCAGAGTGCGATCGCTCAATTTAGTGGGGCTAAAGCGTTCTGGAATGACGACGGATGAACTCGGACAGCTCAAAAAGGCATTCCGAATTCTCTACCGTTCTGGATACACACTGACTCAATCCTTAGAACATCTTGAGTTACTTTCTGATAGCGAACACTTACAGCACCTGCGCCGATTTTTGCAGTTATCTCAGATGGAGGGACGACGGGGTTTAATTCCTGGGCGTCGCACCAAAGGGTTGCAGGTTGAAGGTTAGAAGGTTGTTCGCGTAGTGTGCCCTGAGGGATCGGTCATATCATGTCCGTCTCA
>DATNQL010000463.1:0-2620 GCA_036704025.1 Stenomitos sp. | reverse complement strand
GGACACCATATTGTTCTAAAATCTCTTGTTCGGCAAAGCTGGTGATAAATTCTGGTTGATGCTTTTGCTTATTCAGGATATAAAACTCGATGTAACGCCCTTTGCCAAACCGTCGTTGAAAATAGAGGCTGCCAGGACTGTATTCGTGCCAGTCTGGAGTTTTGAGGAATGCCTGAGTGGCACTGATTACTGGTACTCCGGTTGCCGTCATCTCAACTGAGCTGTGCGCGAACAGTAGTGTTTCGGTTTGGGGTTGGTCTGCTGGTTTCCGGACTCGCTTCTTACTCTTTGGAGCTAGTGGTATCTTCAATCCGGAAATTTCTAGCTGTGATGCACCGAGTTGGGATTTTGTTGAACTTCTATTACCTCTACTATTGTCTCTTCTCAACATTAATTTTGCCCTCTCTCAGAGAGTTGATTAGCTCTCCTTGCCGAAAGCGCGGCTATTTTCAGTTGATGGTGCGCCCATTCCACTACGCTCATCTCGGCAGCTCGTGCGGCATCTTCAAAGAGTGATTGCAAGTGTGGGGAGAACGAGAGTGTGAGTCCAGTTTTACTGCTAGTTAGCGGTTGCAGTTGTACCCTTTGGCAATGCTTGGGAGCCTTATCTCCATCAAATAATACTTGATAAGAGTCCTCGGTGTAGTTGCATTTCACTACAGTTCCTTCTCTACTCTCTGGTGAGAGTCCAATAATGCGTTCGCCCTCTTGAATAACTCGCGACTCGCTCTGGAATGTTGAAGACTGATTTTGTTCTTTGTTATTGCTGTTTGAGGTAGCTTTAGCCTCTTTCGTCGAATGTTTGAGAAGCTTCACGGCGGCGTCTACACTTTTTGAGTTCAACACTTGGCGTAGAGTCCGGGCTGTTTCTAGATTGCCTATATGTGTCTCACGGTCTATGGCTTCAACGACTTTAGCCGCTTTGGAGTAGTTACGACCTGAACCCAATCCCACTAACTTGGCAAGGCGCTCGCGGGTTTTCCCTTACTTCTACAGGAACGGTTGACCATCCCAGTTCAAGTACAGCTTTCCAGCGTCGGTGTCCTGAAATAATACTGAGCGATGAAGTGATAACCAACGGCTTGATCCACCCAGACTGTCGAATCAGTTCAACTAACTCAGTGACATCTTCTTCACCATAAATAGAGGAGTTGCGTGGGTGTGCTCGGAGGAGTCGAGGATCTACCTGAGAAAAAACGGATAGTGGTTGTCCAAGAAGAATGTCGGTTAGTGAAGTCAGAGAACTATCCATTAGTATTTGCACACGGACAATGATTTGATTAACTACTCAATTGCTGAGGCGCTTCACTCACGACGAAAAGTATTTCCCGTGTCTTTTGAGCGTTCCAGCACTTGACCTCAATCAAGCGAGCACAATCAAGTGCCGGAACGATTACACCCTAAAGTTTTTGGCGTAAGTACCCAATGCATGAATCCATAGCGCTAGCTTGCTGAAGTCAGCTTGGATGCCTAGAATTAGGTAAGTGTAGCCATCGCAAGATGGAATCTACCGATGAGCGTCATGGAATGAGCGTCATGGAAGCAATGCTTCCACCAATGGAAGCATTGCTTCCAGGTTAGTAGTGATTGGCAATTTTGCCAAGTCTGAGCCAGATTAATTTCTAGTAGTTTGCTTTTATTAACAGTTAGTTTGAGATAGGCGGCGGTGGAAGTTGCACGGCAACCAGTTGATCAAGTGAGTAAAACGACGTTCGAGCGTAGGCTGGCAGCTTTGCTTACTGAGCTGAGAGCAGGTCGTTCGTTCAGAGAGTTTGCTGATTTAATCGGGACAACGCATACCAATGTCCGCCAGTGGGAGCAGGGAAAGGGCGAACCGCGTTTACGAGTACTAGGTAAAATTGCGGCTTTAAAGGGCTGGACGCTAGACGAACTGCAAGCCTATTTGGAGGGTGAATCACTACCCAACAACAGCAGTAGCGTTGAACAGCTTATAGAAGAGGTGCGCCGTCTTTCTTTTGAGGCAGCCGCCCAAGTGGCAGCTGTTGCGGTAGAAACGATGGCAGTCAAGGGAAACCAGGTTTAGTTTCCGGTGCGGAACTTGAGTATGGAGAAAACTTAAAAACTTAACGATTGTCTGTTGTGATTTTCAACTTTAATGATTATCACGAGCGATTTTCAGTCCTAAAGAAGCAGAGGAAGAAAAAAGGAAAGAAAGGAGTTTGAACGCGAGCCTCCTGGTGAAAAGTAACGCGATACTCTGCGCTATTTCGTGGTCACCGCACCTCCTTTCCCTTCAGCCCTCAGAGTCTGATTCAAATCGGTATAGCTTCTTGAGCAACACTTCCCAAGCCTCAATTTGGGATTCTAACTGCTGGCGGCGTGAAGCGAAGCTGTCGCTCTCTGGCGAATCGCTTTTAGCCTTGCGTTGGTAAAGTCCCCGACCTGCCAGTTCATCTCGGTACGAGGAAATTAGTTCCTCTAATGCTTTCCCAGCATTGTCTTCTCCTCCATCGAGAGCGCATCAGCATGAAGTGGGATGACTCCGCGTCCAATACGCTCGACTAACTCTGACCGAGACAGCCCCAACGCTTCTGCTAATCGCTCCAATCCCGCAATTCCCTCCTGTGTCAACGTCAAATTGATTCTTGTCTTCGTCTTG
>DATNQL010000462.1:0-14303 GCA_036704025.1 Stenomitos sp. | reverse complement strand
CTCCCTGGAGATTGAGAACGTTCAAATCGAGGCGACTAGGTGCTCCCAATCGGTGACGCAGCAGTGCACTCCAGAAATCGGTAAGTCCGTTTAAGACAATCAAGGCTATCAAAAATGTCCACACTTGCTCGTAGCGTAAAGACTGGAGACTGAGGAGAATTTGATAGCCCAGTCCACCTGCCCCAATAATCCCCAGCACGGCAGCAGAACGAATGGAACACTCAAACCGATAGAAACTGTAAGAAAGCAGGTTCAGAAAGGCTTGGGGAATCAGCGTATAAATGAAAGCGTTGAGGGGGGGGACACCACTATTGAGGAGTGCCATTAAGGGCTGGCGGGGTGTTTCGTCTAAAATCTCGGAAAAGACTTTGGCGGTAATGGCACCAAAGGGAATGGCGATCGCTAAAACGGCAACGAGTGGGTCGAGACCCAAAATATTGAGCAAGAACAATCCCCAAATTAATTCGTGAATTGCTCTAGGAAAGGCTAGAACGGCTCTGATTCCCAGCCAGGGAGCTTGACTTTTAACGCCCGAACCTTGACCCCTGAATCGAGCCACAGACTGCCACCAGACTTGAGAAGACAGAACACCACCCACCAAACCAATCAGCAAGCTAAAGAATGTGCCACATAGAGCAAAGGCTAAGGTTTTGAGGGTCGAATCCAGAGTGAGCTGAAGGATTTCTCGGCTAAGATCGGGATGAGTTGCAGCCACGAGAAAGCGCCAGACGAGAGTCCAGCCTCCAACGTTGAGCAACTCCCGCTCGAATAGACCTGCTGCATGTAACGACCAGACCAGACACGCTACAAACAACAAAGCCCACAAGCTTCTGATATTGAGCGGTGAAGGGCGCTGTGGCAGAGCAGGAAATTGGTGATGTGGAGTTCTTCTCATATCAAACCCAAGGGCGCTCTTTGGCGACCAGGGCTGTAGCGTAGATTAAGTTTTTTCCGGCAGGGAATCGCATCTAGATACTTCGAGTACAGGCTGGCAGAAATCATTTACCAGCTTACAAGCGGTTCAACTCCTTAGCCCCAAGAATTTTGACTTCAGCCTTCGTTCCTCTCGCAGGAATGCTTTTGACCGGATGCAACGCGGCACTAGACCCCCCAAAAAAAAGCCCTCAGGTAATGGAGGAGGTAAAGCCCGTAATTACCCGAGGAAGACTCAAACCTATTGGACACAGTCCGCAGTGTTTACACTGTAATACGGATTTGTCTTACAGGTCAAGAGGTGTGTTACATATTTATGTAAAAAAGTTATAGGGGCTGATACCCCTTTCTTTTCCGACGAAGGAATGAGGGTTCCCAGCATTTTTGTAAAGAAAAGTTTCGGCTTCTCTCATAAAGTACTATAGCGGCTTTCCGGAGGCGATAAGCTGTAGCGCATGAAAATTGCATACCTGGATTCAAGGACGCGGGGACGCACAGAGGGGGAGACGCGGAGAAAGAATTCAGACTGGGACACTCACCCCGTCTGACTAAATCGAGTTCAGGTTATATAATTCCTCAATCATCTCCTTGGAGAGAGATTCAGGCGATGTATCAAACAAAATACGTCCCTGCCGCAAACCAATGATGCGTTGGTAATGGCTACGGGCAAACTCGATCGCATGGAGACTGGTCACCAATGTTTTGCCTGTTTCGTGGCTCAGATGGCGCAATAAATCCATAATCTCACGCGATCGCTCTGGGTCGAGGCTGGAAATCGGTTCATCCGCCAGGATAGCGGTAGGGTTTTGCACCAAGACACGGGCGATCGCCACTCGTTGCTGTTGACCACCAGAAAGTTGATCCGTGCGAGAATAAAGTTTTTCCAGAATCCCCACTTTTGATAAAGCTTTAGCAGCCATTTCAACGTCCTGAGGCCAAATCAGGGAAAAGGCCGCTTTAAAAAACGACCAATGTCCTAAATGCCCAGCATTGACATTGTGAATCACCCGCAAATTATCCACTAAATGAAATTGCTGATATATTGTCCCAATCTGACGCTGAACTTGGCGCTGTAACTTGGGACGAAGCTGAGCAAGATTGCGATCGAGGACCCACACTTCGCCGCAGGTTGGTAGTAGAGTGCCATTGAGTAAGCTAATGAGGGTACTTTTCCCCGCACCACTCGAACCCACGAGAGCAACTCGTTCTCCCGGCTGAATCTTTAAATTAATATCCGTCAGCGATTGAAAATGACCAAATCGATGGGTAACATTTTTCAGCTCAAAAATCGGTGTAGCGGAGTTGAATGGGTGGTTCAGTTGGCGATCCATTGAGTCATTAAAAAGCGATCATGGTCTTCAAAACCCATCTTCCGATAGAAGCCTTGTGCCCTTGTATTTTTTCGATCAACTTCTAAATGTAGGGCTTTAATGCCCAGTGAAACACACATCCCAGCGACAAATTGAACCGCTTTTGTCCCGACTCCTTTCCCTCGATAATCCTCCCGGATGTAAAGTTCATCAATCATGGCATCGCGTCCTAGAAATTCTAAACTGTAGCCAAACGTCAGGACGATGTAACCGAAAACCTCACGACCTTCTTGAATCAGCCATATCCGTCCTAAGGAATCATCAAACAAAAGTTGTGCCAACAAAGTGCGAATGGTATGGTCTTCAAAAGGAAGATGCTCGAATTCATGAAATTCTTTTATGAGCTGCACCAAAATTTCAGTATCTGCAACATCAGCAATTTTGAAGTCAATTTCCATACCCTATTTGATGTTCGTGACTTAGCCCTTACTTGATTTTGCCAATTTCCCGTCCGACTGCCTCAATTTGTCCATAATTTGAATTCTTAGTGGGAATAAATTTCTTCGCTTCTAAGAGGTCAAGAATTTCTTGCTGTTCTGGCACTTTAGGGTCTAGCTTGAAGAAGGCATTCTGCACTTTTTTGGCAAAATCCTCACCATATTTCTTTTTGACATTGGGATGAATCACCCAGTGATAATCATAGTAAGCTGGAGTTCGCCAGAGAACTTCTACTTTGTTCAGGTCTACTTCTTTGGCTTGAGAGCGTTTTTCCCAAACTTTTTCATTCACCACGCCCAAGTCATAGGTGCCTGCTTCAACCAGTTTAATTGTCTTATCATGGTCGCCCGAAAAACCAGCTTGACCCTTAAAATCTTCTAACTTGAGTCCAGCTTGTTGAAGAAAATATTGAGGCATCAAACGCCCAGATGTAGAGGAATCACTCCCGAACGTGAAGGTATGGCCTTTAAGTTGTTTTAAACCGGATATATCTTTAAACGGTTTTATGCCACTCTTTTTGTTAGCAATGAAGAGACTGTGGAATTTTTCGTCTACATCGCGTTGTGCGATCGCTTCTGCTCCAGGCACCTGCAAGCGCGCCTGCACTCCCGTCAAACCCCCAAACCAAACTAACTCCAAATCCCCCACCTTAAACGCCGTCACCGCTGCACTGTAATCAGTCACAGGCTTGTATTTTACGGGTACACCCAGTTCTTTCTCCAGGTAGGCGGCTAACTTATCATACTTGCGCTGCAACTTTTGCGGGTCTTGGTCGGGAATGGCACCCATGGAGAGGGTTTTTGTATCCCTTGTGCCTGTTTGGCTCGAAGTTCCGCTGGTTTGCGGTGAGCAAGCAGCTAAAGGTAACAACAACAGCAATAAACCCGACAACAAAACATGTTTCATCCGACTATGTGCACTCCTTTTGACTCGCTGTTTAAGACGTGATCCATCCCATGACTACGCAAGAGGCTTGGGAATCATACCCAGCCGTTCTAACATCTCCTCGTCGTGAGAGCGAGTTGGGTTCGGTGCCGTTAGTAGGACAGAGCCGGTAAAGATAGAGTTAGCACCGGCAAGCATACACAGTGCTTGCAATTCGTCACTCATCTGCACCCGACCGGCGGAAAGGCGCACCATCGCTTTAGGAAATAAGATACGGGTGGTTGCGATCGTTCGTACTAGCTCAATCGAATCAATCGGTGGAGCATCTTCTAAGGGAGTGCCTTTGACCGGAATCAAGCAGTTGATGGGAATGGATTCGGGAGCTGGATCGAGTCTACCTAGGGCTTCGAGTAATTCAATCCGGTCTTGCAGCGATTCTCCCATCCCGAGAATGCCACCGCAGCAGACGGAAATGCCAGCCGCACTGACGGCTTGGATCGTCTCTAAGCGGTCTTGGTAGGTGCGCGTCGTGATGATTTGATCGTAATAGGAGGGCGAGGTATCCAAATTGTGATTGTAAGCCTTTAGACCAGCCGCTTTGAGACGCTCAGCTTGGTGAGGTTTGAGCATCCCTAAAGTACAACAAACTTCCATATCGAGAGCGGCTACCTGGCGCACCATTTCCAAAACGCGCTCAAACTGGGGGCCATCTTTGACTTCTCGCCAAGCGGCACCCATGCAAAACCGTGTGGAACCATTGGCTTTTGCGGCTCGTGCTTCGGCTACTACCGCCTCAACATTCATCAATTCTTGAGGGACGAGTCCGGTTTTGTTGCGAACACTCTGGGAGCAGTAGGCACAGTCCTCTGGACAGGCACCGGTCTTGATGTTGCAGAGGGTGCAAAGCTGAACAGCGTTCGGGTTGTGGTGTTCCCGGTGGGTGCGCTGAGCCTCGAAGAGTAAGTCGGAGAAGGGCTGGTGGTAGATTTGCGTGATGCGATCGCGCGTTGCGGACATGGTACACATCTAGGGGGGTCAATTGGAAGCGACTTTTATGCTCCTAAGTCAAGATTACCAGCCCGATAGCCCTGAACTCTAAAAGCGATTCGATCCTTTCCGGTCACCGATGAATCCCGATGCCTGAGGTTGCCTACCCCAATTTTCCGCCAGCTAATACCGAGTTGCGTTCAAACATAGTAGTTGAGATCGACACCCAGACAGGGGGACGCTCCCGACGCGGAGAAATTCAATGTGCTACGTATGAATGCAACTGCGTATAAGAATCGCTTTTCTCCTTAAGTAAAATTTTCGATTTCCCTCTTGATTCTCCAGTCGGCTGGAGAATGCAACATAAGGTTAGAGGCAGGTTAGATAGACGCTTGCTCAGGAATTAATGTTTTAAATCAGGAGAGACGCGATGGATAACGCAACGCTCAAACTCCGAGGAATGGGTTGTGCCTCTTGTGCCAATAGTATTGAGGAGGCCATTAGCTCAGTGCCCGGTGTCAAAGCCTGTCAGGTTAACTTTGGTGCAGAACAAGCTACGGTTACCTATGATTCTCGCAGAACGAATTTAGAAGAAATTCAGAATGCCGTCGATGCAGCAGGATACTCTGCCTACCCCCTCCAGGAACAAGACTTGTTGAATGGGGACGATGATGCGGAAACAGCCACTCGTCTAGCAGAATCGCGTGCCTTGACGCGCAAGGTTTGGGTCGGTGGCATCATCAGTCTTGGGCTAGGAGTTGGCTCACTCCCGATGATGACAGGACTGAGTCTACCCTTTATCCCGGCGTGGTTGCACAATCCTCTGTTGCAGTTAGTGCTGACAACGCTAGTGTTGTTTTGGTGTGGGGCATCGTTCTATATCAATGCCTGGAAAGCTGTCAAACGCCATACCGCAACGATGGATACCTTGGTCGCAATTGGTACAGGTGCGGCTTATCTTTATTCTCTTTTTCCTACCTTCTTTGCTGAATATTTCACAAGTCGCGGATTACCCGCTGATGTTTACTACGAAGCGGCGACGTTCATCATCACTCTGATTTTGCTGGGACGATTGCTAGAGAATCGCGCTAAGGGACAAACATCGGAAGCTATCCGTTCTCTTGTGGGATTGCAAGCTAAAACGGCTCGTATTATTCGCCAGGGTAGAGAGGTAGACATTCCCCTTGCAGAAGTGGTGGTGGGAGATTTGATTTTAGTTCGTCCTGGTGAAAAGATTCCCGTAGACGGCAAGATTATTGATGGCTCCTCGACTATTGATGAGGCAATGGTAACGGGTGAAAGTGTGCCCGTGAAAAAGCAACCCGGTGATGAAGTCATTGGAGCGACGATGAACAAAACCGGAAGCTTCAAGTTCCAAGCCACACGAGTGGGGAAGGATACATTTTTAGCGCAAATTGTCAAGCTAGTCCAGCAAGCGCAAGGCTCTAAAGCACCGATTCAACGATTGGCGGATCAAGTAACCGGATGGTTTGTCCCTGCCGTGATTGCTGTTGCGATCGCTACCTTCATGATCTGGTACAACATCATGGGGAATGTGACGATGGCGTTAATCACAACCGTAGGCGTCCTGATTATTGCTTGTCCCTGTGCGCTGGGTTTAGCCACGCCGACTTCCATCATGGTGGGTACCGGTAAGGGTGCAGAAAACGGCATTTTGATTAAAGGTGCAGAAAGTCTGGAACTCGCACACAAGTTGCAAACCATTGTTCTCGATAAGACGGGCACTATCACCCAAGGCAAGCCGACTGTAACTGACTTCGTAACAGTCGAGGGTACGGCAAATCAGAATGAACTTAAACTTTTGCGTTTAGCGGCATCTGTTGAACGAAATTCAGAACATCCCTTGGCTGAGGCGGTAGTGCAATATGCCCAATCTCAGGGTGTGGAATTGACGGATGCCCAGGAGTTTGAAGCGATTGCAGGCAGTGGTGTTCAAGGCTATGTAGCCAATCAATGGGTGCAAATTGGCACGCACCGTTGGATGACGGAATTGGACATTGAGACGAACGCTTTGCAAACCCATTGGGAACGGCTGGAATATTTGGGCAAAACCGTGATTTGGATAGCAGTGAATGGCAAAATTCAGGGGATTATGGGCATTGCTGATGCCGTGAAACCCTCTTCTATCAATGCGATTCGGACTTTACAACGCATGGGATTGTCCGTCGTTATGTTGACTGGAGATAATCGCCGCACGGCTGAAGTGATTGCGCGAGAAGTGGGGGTTAAGCGAGTTTTTGCCGAGGTTCGTCCCGATCAAAAAGCTGCAACGGTTGAGACACTTCAGTCTGAAGGAAAGATTGTAGCGATGGTGGGAGATGGTATTAATGATGCACCCGCTTTGGCACAAGCTGATGTTGGGATGGCAATTGGTACAGGAACCGATGTGGCGATCGCAGCGAGTGATATTACTCTAATTTCTGGTGATTTACACGGTATTGTTACCGCCATTCAACTGTCTCGCGCCACGATGCGAAACATCAAACAAAATTTATTCTTTGCCTTCATCTACAACGTGGCGGGAATTCCGATCGCAGCAGGCATTCTCTTCCCTATCTTTGGTTGGTTGCTCAGTCCCATCATTGCAGGTGCAGCAATGGCATTTAGTTCCGTTTCAGTGGTTACCAATGCGCTGCGTCTGCGTAATTTCCAACCTAAAACACTGGGTTAAGTGCATCACTCATCAACGGAGAAATAACGATGTTTAAGAAGGTGACATTTTTCGGAACATTAGCAGGATTCGGATTTTTACTCGGAGCAATTTCCGGAGCAATTGCCGCAGAAATGCCTGCTTCCCACTCTACAGATTCCACGCACAAAACCACTCAATTCCAACGGATCGAACAACCTTTAAGGAATAAAATGGTGGTGACGCTGGGGGGATTGGGATTAATTGGGTTAGAACTCTGGTGGTTCTTGCTGAGTAAGCCGAAATCTCAAAAAGCGGTGGCAGCAGGTGGAGGAATTCAAGAAGTGACGGTTACGGTTGATGGTGGTTATGAACCAAGTCGTATTGTAGTGCAAGCCGAGCAACCTGTAAGGCTAAACTTCTTCCGTAAAGATAAAAGCAGTTGCTTGGAACAGGTACTCATTCCAGATTTTCATATCGCAGTGGATTTAGCGATTAATCAAGTGACTGCTGTAGAGTTTACACCTGAAAAAGCAGGAGAATACGCCTTCACTTGCGGCATGAATATGTTTCGCGGTGCCATAGAAGTACAGGCACCTAATACTTCTAGCAAGGAGAACTTATTCGCCCAAATCTCAGCGTGAGTGAGATAAAAAGACGCGCCCAGTATAAACAGATTGCCACGCTCGGTTACTAGCCAGGAATTACATTCGTGTGCAATACTCATCATTTCTCAAATACTGGGCGCTGTTTCCATCTTTGGTAACCGTATTCGCTCTTGCCTACCCTCTTGTCTCTCCAGTCAACTGGAGAATTTAAAATAGGCTTAGAGATTAAATTGAGTATAGAAGTTGTTGAGTATGTTAGCCCAAGAAACATTAAAACAAATTGGTTCAATCGCCAAGGAAAGTGGCATACCAATCAAAACGATTCGCTACTATGAGGAACTGGGTTTAATTCAGGCATCAGGTAGAACAGAGGGTGGATTTAGATTATTTAGATCTGATGTGTTTGCACGCTTAAGCTTTATCAAACGTGCCCAGAGTCTAGGATTGAGTCTGGCAGAAATCAAAGAATTTCTGGCTGTTCACGACCAAGGTGATTTACCGTGCGATCATGTAAAAGTGAAGCTGAATGAAAAGAGTCAGGAAATCGATCGCCAAATCCGACAATTACAGGTGCTGAAGCTGGAGTTAGCCGGATTACTGTCGGGATGGGAAACTATACCTGAAACACCGGAATCAACGATTTGCCCAATTATTGAAGGAAGTTAAGGAATTAACTTTCTTCTGCGGTTAACTCTCGAGTTAGGTGGATGCACCATCTTGAAATTTAATTTCACTTTCAATGCATTCAAAAAATTGCGAAATCTGTTGAGTCGAGCGAATGTGATAAACCCGTTTGATGCTTTGAGCCTGATCGATATACTCACGATATTTGGGGGTTAAATGTTTGTGGCATAACCAAAGCACGCGGTAGCTAGTGAGAGAACTTTTCAAAATTGGGCTTTTTTGAGGCCAGCCTTCTGGGGGTTTAATGTAACCTGTGATTAGCCGTTTAGTTACCCACCAGAAATGCACATATAGCGGTAGATCGATAAACACCAAAGTATCTGCCTCATTCAGTCGTAGCCAGAGAGTTTCCATGCAACCAAACCCGTCAATAATCCATCGATCAGTCACTAAAATCTGCTGATGGGTACGTTTATAGTCTTTATGTGGAACCTCAGCACCTCCTGGTTGATATTGAATCTTGTCTAAGACGTGAAGTGGCAAACCCGTAATTTGGGATAATCTCTTGCTTAGAGTTGATTTACCACCTCCAGTATTGCCAAATACCGCTACTTTTTGCATCGCCGAACTCAAGACCTTTACCATTTGTTTACTCACTGTTGTTACTGTACTTCATCTATCTGAGAACGGCGATCGTTCTTGCTGCAAAATAGACCTACCCAACAAAAAATAATTGTTTCATTCCCTCTTGACTCTCCAGTCAACTGAAGAATTTAAAATAAATCTAGAAACAAATGAGATTATTGACAGCTATGACACTACAACTCAAGGTTCCCAAATTAGCTTGCTCTAGTTGCGTTAAAACTGTAACGGAAGCCATTCAAACCGTTGACACTCAGGCAACTATTGAAGCTGACGTCAAAACTAAAGTCGTTAGCATCGAAACTCAAGCATCCGCAACAGCAATCAAAGAAGCAATTGCTGCGGCTGGATATCCAGCTACTTAATGAGTTCGGATTCTTCGACAATCAGCTATCAGTTGTTGGCGGCTGAGCGCTATTAATTCACGGATGAAAGCTATAAGGATAAAACCATGAACAGCAGGGAAAAAATGGCTACAAAACGAAACATATTGGCGGCATTAACTGTAGTCTTGGTAATGACGTTCGCCTCATCTGTCCTGGCACAGCCTATAACCCAATATCAAGGGCAAAATCACCAAGAAGGTCACCAGGAAGGACACGAAGGACACCACGGACACATGAGACACTAGCCGAGTAGAATGAACAATTCTGCATCGGACAATCTGGCAACCTGAATTAAGGGATGCACTCTGCAAAAGTTGGGTTGCATCACTGAAACTCCAGTTGCCTTTTTAGAACCAGATTCAGCAATCAGCACTAAGTAGTTAGCGAATATTTATGTGCTGCTTGCTGATGAATCAGACAGCTACGAAGTTTGATTGACTAATTCTGTAGAAGTAAGGATTCGCCACAGATACTTCTCTTCTTAACCGACACTTCTCTCAGAATGACGGCCTTGTAATTACTTGAATGGCTGCATTTTTAGCGTAAAAAATGTTTCATGAAAGCTGCATCAGCGATTCATTCTTCATGAATGGACAACAACAAAAACTAACAATTCTATTCCTATAAATAACACTAGGAGGTTTGATGATGAAACCACTCATTCTAGTAGCCTTAATGGCAGGATTTGGCATGGCATTTGCCTCACCTGTTACAGCACAATCCACATCTAACCATCAAGAACACAACCATCAGGAACACCAAGGGCATCAAGGACATGAAATGGGCGTGATGGATGTACCAGTGGGCAACACTCGGACGTTGCCACCCGTCCCTACCAACTTACCGGGTTGGATGGATAACAAGGATAGAAACCACATCTACCGTAAGCGTGGTTCTTACAACGATGCCATCTATAATTTGCGATCGCTCGCTTTGGATTTGAATGCTGTTGCTGTGGGACACGCTTTTGCCTACGAAGACTTGGTAACGGGCAAAGCCAAAGACTTGGAAACCAAAACATTTGATCGCATCAACTGGGTACTGAAGAATCCGCCTCGTTTCATGCCCGACGAAGCCAACATCTCGCCCACCTTCGGGCGCAAATATGGAGTACTAGAACAAATTTTCGACTGGGCACACATTCTCCACGCTCAAACGGTAGACGTGCTAGCCAGTACAAAGCTGACAGACACCGAAAAAGAGGCTGAGATTGAACGCCTGTATCAGTTCTACGTCGAAAACGTACCCTATACCATCACTCACCTACCCATGAACATGGGCTACCTCGACTCGCAGCCCTATTCCAAAGCATTTCGCCAAAAATACCCGAAGGTGAACGGATTGTTCTGGGGCTACCATTGGTTGCAAGGCTCGATGTATGACGTGCTTTATCACAAGACCCTCGAACAACAACGTACTGCTTACGCCACAGTTGGTCAGCGCTACCGCGAGGCGGAGTTGTATCGTACTGATCGACCCTTCATGCCCATGTTTGCTGAACTCAGCCCCCATTTTGCAGCCCGTTTTCCGCACATCTCCAATGTCTTCGATAACCTGCACATGCTGCATGACATGGTGAATGACATTCTCGCGTCTGACTGGATGACCGAAAACCAGAAGGAAGAGCAAATCAAACGAGCGATTTGGATGGTAATGGCAGCGAATCACAAAGGTATGGAACCTGGTAAGCAATACGGTACTGATGGGTTACACGACCACCGCTTCATGGAAGGAATGCCTGGGATGGGCATGATGCCGGAGGGTTTGATGAATCATGGCGACACACACCAAGGGCACGAAAACCAGCACTCAAGCCCAATACAACAAGACAAGACTACCCCTAATGCGGAAACATCGGCTCCCAGTCATATTGGTCACTAATTCTGACTCGCCTCACGCTCAGAAAACATAAAAAAAGGTATTTCACAATGAAACGAATCACTCAATCTGCGATCGCAGCACTGTTCGTAACAACATCTATTGTGTTGGGAACTTCACAAGCACAAGCTAACGATCACAACAATATTGATGCAAACCGTCCTCTATCCTTTGACGATGCCGAGTCTATCGGCTACCGCGAACAAGCACTAGAAATGGGGGCAGCACTCATTGTGCCAGAGGGACGCTCAGTAGGCGGTGAATTTGAGCTAGAGTATCTCTACGGCTTTGCACCCAACACCCACCTCAACATTGGTATTGACCCCAGCATTGGCGGTCGATCTGACAAAGACGATACCCGTTTCGACCCCGGTAATGTGTCTGTCGGTGTGTTCCATAACTTCAACCGGGAGTACAACAATACACCAGCCTTTGCAGTTCGGGCTGATGCTTATTTTCCAACCGGGCGAGATTCTCGAGGCGTAGACTTTCGCTTGCGGGGTATTGCCAGTAAAACAGTTGGGCAATATGATCGCCTACATCTCAACCTCGACTTGAACGTGAATACTGGGGCGGAGAGCGACGAACACACGGTTGTACCGGGCGTGATTGTAGGTTACTCCAGACCATTGGGTTATCCGCGCCGCTTTGACCGTACCCTGGTGGCGGAAGTCGGTGCGCGTGCCGGTGAAGAAAAGGGGGATGGAGCGATTGTTTCGGCTGGAGTGGGACTGCGCCAGCAGATAGGTCATCAGAGTGTACTCGACATTGGTCTAAAAGGTAACTTGGCGACTGGCAATGGTGAGCACAGCGACGTGCGTTTGGTTACGGGTTACTCATTTTCGTTCTGACCAGAATACACTGTGTTTGGGCTGGGTCAACCGTAGGTGAAGTAACTTATAGTTGACCCATTGCATCAAATTGATGCCAGCACTTGATTACTAATTACCCTGCTGACGCTGTTGCCGTTGTTGCTGCCACTGTGAGCGCATTTGTTCGATTTGTTGACGCTGCTCAGCCGTCAGAACCTGATCCATGCGAGCTTTTTGCGATTGCATAATCTCTTTAATTCTGGCTTTCTGCTCTTCTGTCAGATTCAGCGATGCCATCATACCCCCGCGCCGTCCTTGACGAGCTTGCCCTTGACCGTTTTGCCCCTGACGGTTTTGCTTCATCGTTTCCATCTGCGCCCGTTGCTCTGGGGTGAGGACTTCTTGAATCTGGGCGCGAGTCTCTTCCTTAATTTGACGCATTTGCTGTTTTTGGGCGTCTGTTAGATTGAGCTTCGCCCATTTACCTTCCTTTCCTTGGCGTTGAGCTTGCGCCATTAATAGCTTTGCGGATGGGTTCGCTTGGGCGTTAACGGCGAAGGGAGCTGCAATAGCACCCAGAACCAGTACTCCTGCTAGCATTGGCATCAGTTTGATTTTCATCGTAACCTCGTTGAGTATCGCTTGAGTTCGATGTCCTGATCATAGGAATTCATACACTTGAATCACATGAGGAGAAAGTCATGAATTCAGGCATGACTTTTGTCATAAACAGCTTCGGGAAGAAAGTGATGAGCCGTTTTAACCCAGATAATTTAACCTAGGTTTAGGTCTTTAACCTATTCCTGTGAGCCGCCCCATCCAAGTCCGAAATCATCCCTTTCGATTTCTACTCTACCTAGAGTGGATGCTGTTATTCGTTGCTATTTTTACGGAACTGATTCCCGCACCTCATCAACGAATTTTCCGTTTACCTGAACTTACTGTTGCATTGATTATTGGCTTTGGATTGATGGGATTGAGATTACCCACAGGTCAGCCGCGTTACAAGATTCTCTACACACTGATAGAAGTTTTCCTGATTTTACTCACCTCAATTACGGGTGGTAGAACAATCCGACTTTTCCCTTTGCTCTACCTAATTGTGGTGACTCGCAGTTGCTTAATCTTTCAACTGCCCGGTCGTTTAATGGTAACGGGTTTATCCTTTTCTTTATTTTTGCTAACGTTAATGCGTCGCTTTCAGCGCATACCCACATCGCCCCTTTTACAGGAGCGCTTGCAATTTTTTATCTTGGGTTATGCGCTCTTATTTGGCTTAACCTTTGTATTTGTCTTGCTATCGATGAATTCAATGGTGGCTGAGCGTCAGAGTCGAGAGAAATTAGCGATCGCCAATGAAAAACTGCGGCAATACGCCCTACGGATTGAAAATCAGGCGATCCTGCAAGAGCGGAACCGCATTGCTCGTGACATTCATGATTCCTTAGGGCACTCCCTAACCGCGCTCAATATTCAGCTTGAAACCGCCCTAAAGCTTTGGCAATCCAATCCTGACAAGGCTAAAACCTTTTTAGCACGGGCAAAAGAACTGGGTTCTCAATCACTCCAAGAGGTACGACAGTCCGTCTCTGCCATGCGCTCTGATCCCGTCCAAGGGCGTCCTCTCGAAGAGGCGATCGCTAGTTTAGCAGAAGAGCTTCACCGCTCAACGGGCATCTCTCCAACCTGTAGCCTGCTTGTACATCGCCCCCTCCCGGCTGAGCTACACACGGCTGTCTATCGAATTGTACAAGAATCGTTGACAAATATTTGTAAATATGCATCAGCAACAGAAGTAAAAATTCAGCTAATAGCCACCACAGACGAACTGGACTTAATCATTCAAGATAATGGCAGAGGATTTAATGTAGAGACCAATACAACAGGTTTTGGTCTACAAGGTATGCGGGAACGAACTCTGGCATTGGGGGGTCAATTGCTAATTGAAAGTCAACTCGGCGCTGGATGCCGAATTAGCGCTCATTTTTCCTTACCTCACTAGACCAAGTTGGCAGAAGGCAGAAGGCAAGAAAGTGTGTACAGTAAGCTTTTTCACCTTTTTCAACTGGATAGTTATTTCTGCCACCCTG
>DATNQL010000461.1:0-4288 GCA_036704025.1 Stenomitos sp. | reverse complement strand
CTTTAATCATTCAGTTTAAACCCATAGAGTCAATTGGCTTTTTAACTCCAGTTCCAATCACTCCTGAGCGAACCGCTCTGGCAGAGCGAAAAGTGGGGATAGCGATCGCATGATTCTACCCAATCTGCCATAGTTTACTCTCAAAGTCCAATCGGTACAGCCTTTTCACCTGCATCCGGCAGCTACTTACTCACGCGATTGAACAACCACAAGGAAGCGACAATCCCCGCAAAATGAGCCGTAATCGTGTTGACGTTTCCCTGTACCACAAATAAATCCAAGGGTTGCACATAACGACTGGGGTCAAGCACGGCTCCTTGCTGGGACAATGACTTGGTGAGGACGCTACCCACTACGGCTTGCGCTCCAAAAATAGTCAGCAACATTCCCACTAAATTGACAATCAATCCCAGCCTAATGGCTTGTAGAGTCTCTGCTTTACTCGGTCGTCCCGTCTCTAGTAATTGTTTAGCAATCAGAGTGTAACGGAATGCAAAAAAAGCACCGATACCCAGCGCTACCAAACCACAAATCGCAAAAAAGATGCCGAATCCGGTTCCCTGGGTGCTGGCTTGAGCCGCTGTATTTCTGCTAAAGGCTAGAGAAAGCAGCAAAATAATGGCTGAAATGACGCCTAGAACGACCTGGAGCCAGAAAGAAATCCAGCCAATGGTGCGGAGTGTAAAGACAATGCGCTGAGCAGATGGAGGGATTGAAGATGTATCTGGCTTTTCTCGCATCGGAGCTGGAACCTTGATTGATAATCTAACTTCATTGTATTTTCTCGCGACAACTGACTAAATATAGGGTTGGTTTTTCCCGGCTATCGCCCTCTCTAGTGATTGATTCGGATTAGCTGGTTAAACGACTGCCAGTTTTTTTATAGCTTTTTGTAAAGAATTGATAATATATCCTTGACTTTGTTGCTGATTTTAAATAAATGCAAGTAAGATTCACACAGAGTAAGACACGTCATACACCCGTATTACATCTGAGCCACCGAATCCAGTAAAACCTTAAACGGGCGCTCAACCCATTCTATAAAGTTAGGGCAGCCCTGTTGGGTGACTTAAGTTCTTAGGCCGCTTCCATGCACCAGGGTGATCTAAAAGTCGTCCGACGTCCCGTCGTGACCTGAGCGATGAGTTAGCACACCTTGAGCGCATTTCTGACAAACGACTTGCCTTTTGCCATGTTCTAGAAGCGACTGTTGCAACTCGTACAGATTAGGGAGCCTAATCAGGCGGCTAGCAAACTGAAGAAATTACTGATTTCGGATCAAAACAGTTAAATTGCGAGAACTTTTAACTCCGGTTACTCGTCTGGCTCATCGAGTATAGGTATGGGAAAACAACCCCAACGCCTCCTGTGGCTCCCTATTTCTTCGCAGCCTGATCGAAGAGGAACAGAACGATGGAGCGTATAAGACCCAATTTCAAAGAGCGTTTATCGTGCTTAGGGTGTGCTGTTGCGTTAGTCTTGAGTTTGTCTGTCTATAAAAGCAGTTTCGGGACTACTCCCTTATCAGTAGCACAGAGCCATTGGCAGGCAATAGCAGCGGAAAATCCAGAGTGTTTAGTGAGCCGCTACAGTGATCATGCTGTTTTAGAGCGCTCCTATGGGGTTTCAGATGTAGACAAAGTTTACCAGGGTCAGTCTATTTACGAAGCTTGGTTGGAGTTTTTTGAGCAGTACCAGATTCAAGATTTCCGGGTGATCACACAAAAACAACGCGATCATCGTGTTGAAGCTGAAATTCAGATCACCGCCAAGTCGAGTCGGGGGCCGGTTGTTGTTTTATCTATGTCATACCAGGTGCAATTTGATTCAACTGGCAAGATTATCAAAGAAGTTTGGCAAGCTGGTTCTGAAGTGAGTGTGTAGTTACAAGAGGTAATGGTTTTTGTTGTATACAAGAATTTTGGAAGGTTCAGGACAGGTAAAATGGCTCTGGGGATGGATTAAGTGGCTCAAAGCCATCAAAGTCTTACAGAGCGGTTGGTTAACACCGCTTCATCGATTCTGAGCTATCGTAACAATGCCTGCTGATTGCCTCGCCCGAAACAGGTTCCCTGATGAATGGTCTTGTATTTCCAGTAGAATAATTACTGTTTGGCGTAGGAAAACGGCTAACGTCTTTACGACCTCTCCCTTCACAAGCAAGACTTGGGTAAAGTAATGCAAAACAAAAGTATGCGGAATATACACCCATAAGTCAGTAGAAAAGAATAATGCTTTCAGCCTTAGATCAACTTAGGCTTGGAAGGGAAGGAGAAAGTCTACCAAGCCAAGGTACCTTAGGAATCGCTCAGGTGCTGATGGTAGAAGCTTTTAGCGACTTCGCTAAAGTTAGTGGTGATTATCGCTGGGTTGCATCTAAAGTTACCGCATCAACAAGTAAAGTACAGACTCCTCTAGGCTTTGCTATAAAAGTGTGAGGATAGTTCACTGGCTCTTATTTGCTTGTTTTTGCTAGACATGCCTGTGCATGTGTGAGTTTTCAGGGGTATCGAAACCGTCGTTAGTTTCAGGAAAACTCTCCCATTCAAAGCCGGTTGGCTGGGATATTCAGCGAGCTATGCAGATGAAATTTGAGGATATCTATCAGTTCTTTCGAGACCCTCCTCCTAACTATCTCAACAAAGAATTAGCTGTATGTTACGTTTTGTTCATTTTGTTGCAAGGGGAATCCTATGGAACACAGTTGATCCAGCAATTAGAACAGGAACACCCAACTTATCGACTCTCTGATACTGTCCTCTACAGTGCCCTTAAATTTCTAGAAGATTCAGGAGCCATTTCAGGATACTGGAAAAAAGTAGAAGGACGAGGACGCCCCCGCCGGATGTATCAAATCCGCCCGGAATGGCGAGATCAAGCCCATGAACTTGCCAATTTCTGGCGAAGTTACATGACAGCAGACAGCCAAGCGATGTAACGGCTTGAAGCCCTTTGTTGGAGAATGGCTTAGATCCGGAGCAGCCGGCGAGGAAGAAAATAGCCTAAACGTAGGGTAGGCACGGCTAAGAACCAGGGAAAGAAGAGTCAAGCTCTTCCAGGCGTTCAATGCCTGAAACATACTAACTGTGCCAGCCCTGGGGTGCACATTGTGCATGGAATTCCTCCAAGAGCTTCCTCGCTGAAGCAGGCTTTACCCACTCAGGGCTAGAGAGGGAAGACACCGATGAAGCGTTAGTGACGCTCTTGAGCCTCAGTGCTTTGTGCTAACTCGCCAGACGAGAGGCCACAATAGCGCACAACGCCAACAAGGTGATCTCTTGACGCCAGCAGCGTGCCGTTGCGTCGCGCACGACCATTCGTGTTAGCTTTCTTCGGCGCGTCAGCGCTAGCGTGCTGTTCCATCACCATGACTCACCAACAAGGCGTCACAAATTGTAAAGTAGGAGCATAATGATACATGTCTTAATCAAAAATCAGTGAATACTACCATTCTGTCTTCAACCTTCCTGCTGACACTTTTGTTGGCAGTCGGTCTATTTTTCTTTATCCGAGCTTCTGTTAAGGACAGAACCGAGCAAGTACGATTGATTGCCCAAGAACCCGAAGAATCGCTGCTCAATCGGTTGCAGCAATATTTTGACCAGAGAGCCTACCGGGTAGCCGCCATTGATGCCGCCACCCATCAAGTCACGTTCCAAGGGTTTGTTCGACCCAGTTGGTTTCTCGCCATCTTTTTAACCTTGCTAGCCGCCTGTGGCATCCTGTGTTTATCCCTAGTTCTCTCGTTGTTGTATCCAACACTTACCTATGCATTTTTTGCCCTGGTTCTCCTCGCCCCGGTTGCTGGAGTTTTTTATTGGAAAAAAGCGGGGCGTAGTGAGCAGGTTTGCTTAACGGTGGAAGCCGTCACTGATCAAAATATGGATTCACAAAGCCTCCTGACTGTTATTGCCCATCGGGACGAAGTGCAAGAGTTGAAACAGGCTCTAAAACTCAAACCTTTGACTTAAAGGCTGAACTCTGAAGCCTCAACAGGTTAATCTTTAAGGCTGGGCAAGAGCTTTAAAGGTTAACCCTACTCAAACACCAAGGCTTGAGTAGGGTCAAGTAAAAGCGCCTGTTATCGAGTTTTACCGGTAGGACCTCAGCGACTAGAGACTGCGACAGCAGTCTTTTCTACATGAGAATCCAGTATCCGTAAGCTGGGAAACAGAAAATGATTTTCTTCGACGTATTGAGCACCAAATAATCCTTTTTCTGCCCAGAAATAACGGTCTGTTGTGTGTTCGTTACGTTTTACGAGCAATAAGGCGGGTGGCAAGATACC
>DATNQL010000460.1:0-7893 GCA_036704025.1 Stenomitos sp. | reverse complement strand
TGGAGCAATGATAGTGACTCGATCTAGCCTACCGCAGTCGGTACTCCTTCAGCCTTGTCGATGAGCAATCAGATCACCGGAGATTTTCTTGAGCCAGTCACAGCGTTCAGGTCTGTTCTTTGCCCTGAAAAGAGAGTTACAGTAGAGAAATTCTGCCATCTCCCCGAATACTCTTCTAACTCTTTTCCCTCCATCACGAATTTGGAGATCGAGTAAGGTAGAAGAGTGGGTGCATAGATTTCGGTGCTGCGTTGCTTTTTCCCACAAAGCAAAGCACAAACTATTTCCTGTGCTTTCTGCGATGAGTCTCTGAGAACCCCCATAGCCTTGAGCTGAATGGTGAACCGTAACCCTCACAGGTAGACTGACCTAGAGTGTTAGACGACTAGCGACAAAAATAAGTTAAAGGAGGCCTTCACCCGTTGAGTGAAGGCTCCAAACTTTTGAAAAGCGAGATATGCTGCGGCTCAGGGGCTGATGCAGCGTGGTTTTGTCACTGTGAAATTGGGTTTTGACCGCTTGCTCTTGGACTAGACAGACTTGCCAAGGGACATCTCTACCATCATTTAGCCGGAAATTGAGGGCAAAAAGCCCAACCGCATCCCCTGCCAAGTGCGTTCTGTGCTTGTTGCATTCAGGATCTATGTCAAATCAGCAGCTAAAAACCCAGCTATGTCACATGTGCGAGTTGGCATCTTGCATTCTCTAAGCGGAACAATGGCGATTAGTGAAGCTCCCTTGGTGGATGCCACACTGATGGCGATCGCAGAAATTAACCAAACTGGAGGAGTCCTGGGTCAGGATATTGAACCTGTGCTTGAAGATGCCGCGTCTGATTCTAACTTGTTTGCAGCCAAAGCGAGAAAACTCATCGAATGCGATCGGGTCGCCACGCTTTTTGGTTGTTGGACTTCTGACAGTCGCAAAGCCGTCTTGCCTGTTCTCGAAGAACTAAACGCTCTCCTCTGGTATCCCGTTCAGTACGAAGGATTAGAGTGTTCCCAAAACATTTTCTACATCGGCTCCTGTCCCAATCAACAAATTGAGCCTGCTGTGACTTGGCTGCTCTCTCACCAAGGACAACGCTTCTATCTTTTAGGGAGTAACTCTGTTTTTCCTCGCACAGCTAACAAAATTATTAAAGCACAGCTCAAACAGCAGAAAGGCATAGTGGTTGAGGAAGCATATGTTTCCCTAGAAGAAAGCAATTTTACAGACATTATTAACCGCATTAAACAGGCTAAACCTGATGTTGTTTTTAATACCCTGAACGGCGACAGCAACATTGCTTTTTATCGCCAGTATCAAGCCGCCGGAATTACCTCTAATCAAATTCCCATCCTCAGCGTCAGCGTTGCCGAAGCGGAACTGCAACGAATTGGGGAAGCGGCTTCGGATCATTATGCTTGTTGGAGTTATTTTCAGAGCTTAGATACTTCTAGGAATCGGCAGTTTGTGGCAAACTTCCAACAACGCTACGGCAGCGATCGTGTAACTTCTGCCCCGATTGAAGCGGCTTATACTCAAGTTTATCTGTGGAAGCAAGCTGTAGAACAGGCACAATCTTTTGCAGTAGAATCCGTGCGAATGGCAGCTTATGGTCAAAGTTTTGAGGCTCCAGGAGGATTAGTCCGAATCGAACCCAATCATCATGCCGCCAGAACCTGTCGTATTGGGAAAATTTTATCCACGGGGCAGTTTGAGATCATTGATAGCTGTAATTTCCCCATTCAACCATTGCCTTGGCTAGGGGTTGAACAAATGAATTTGAATACCTCTGAAGTAGTGAGTGACATGTTAGCTGAAGTCAGTCAAGGAATTTATCAAATCTGGCATTTAGAGCAAAAATATCAGCAATTAGAAGCCATTAATCTACAGTTAAAACGGGAAATTACTCAACGCCAAAATGTCGAAGTCGTATTACGGGACTCGGAAGCACAACTTCATGCTTTATTAACAGCAATCACAGACGTTGTCCTGATCCTTGATGTACAGGGGCGCTATCTTAAAATTGCACCGACGAATCTGGCACTTCTCCACAAGCCTGCTGATGAATTAATTGGTAAGACACTCCATGAGGTTTTTCCTCAAGCTCAAGCGGATATCTTTTTAGCTCGAATTCAAGAATCCCTGGAGACTCAACAGACACTCAATATTGAGTACAGTCATCCCACAATAGAGAAAAAAGAAGTTTGGTTCGCGGCTAGCATTTCTCCCCTAGACAACGATTCCGTGATTTGGGTAGCGCGTGATATCAACGAGCGGAAGCAGGCAGAGGAGGCAAGGCGTAGCGCTGAGACGCGATATCGCAGTATTTTTGAAAATACCTATGAAGGTTTATTTCAAATGACACCGGAGGGGCGTTTGTTAAATGCGAATCCTGGGTTAGCGAGAATCTATGGCTATGAATCTGCGGAAGAATTGAGGGCGGCTTTAATTTGCCTCAATCAGCAACGTTACGTTGATAAAAGCCGTTGGGATACTTTTTTGGCACGGATGCAGACGGAAGAACGGGTATCTGATTTTGAGTCTCAGGTATATCGCCAAGATGGTACGGTGATTTGGATTTCGGAAAATGCCCATGTTGTTCGCGATGCCCAAGGGGAATTGCTTTATTACGAAGGGAGTGTTGTTGATATTACTAAGCGTAAGGTTTGGGAAGAAGCCTTGCGCTATCAACAGGAATGTACAGAAGAATTGCTGCTGAATATTTTACCTTCTCCCATTGCACAGCGACTGAAACGGGCGGAAAGTACGATCGCCGATAATTTTGCTGATGTCACTGTTTTGTTTGCCGATCTTGTTAACTTTACCGAAATTTCGGCTGAAATTCTTCCCACCCGATTGGTGGATTTACTCAACAAAATCTTTTCGGAGTTTGATCAGTTAGCAGAGAAGTACCAGTTAGAGAAGATTAAGACGATTGGAGATGCTTACATGGTGGTGGGAGGACTACCGACAACTCGTCCTGATCATGCAGAAGCGATCGCCGAAATGGCACTGGATATGCAACAGAAAATCACTCGCTTTAAAGGCGTCAAGGGTGAATCCTTCCGCCTCCGCATTGGCATTAATACAGGGCCGGTCATTGCCGGAGTGATTGGCACGAAAAAATTCACTTATGACTTGTGGGGCGATACGGTTAATGTGGCGTCTCGCATGGAATCTCATGGGGTTGCCGGATGCATTCAAGTGACAGCGACTACTTACGAGCGATTGAAGGACAAGTATATGTTTGAACAGCGAGGGTTGACCTCGATTAAGGGTAAAGGAGATATGATGACCTATTGGCTGATCGGGAAAAAAGAGGCGTGAGTCCTAAACCGAACGTTTGCCCCAAGTTATGAAGGAGGGGAGATTGGGGAAGAAAAGAAACATCCGTACAAAAAGTAGTGCAACGTGGCAGAAATAACCCACCCATTAAAAAAGCTTGAAAAATTTACGGTAAAATCTTTCTTCCCTTCTAACTTGAAAGTGGGGTGTAGGGTGTGGGGTGTAGGGTGTAAGGGAGGACTATTTTCATTCATGGCGGTGAATTTTTTTCACCGGGACTGCCTTGGAGCCTCCTTACTTCTACCTTCTTGCACTAGTGGATTATTTCTGCCAGTCTGCACAAGTCAAGCTGATCACCTTGCCCCCAGCATCCAGTAGGATTAGCTCATGACTCTTTCTACAAAACCGATTAACCTTTTTGAATATCAAACCCTAGCCTGCCAACAACTCCCTCCGATGGCAAGAGATTATTACGCTAGCGGTTCTTGGGATGAAATCACGCTGCGAGATAATCGTGCGGCTTTTGAACGTTATAAACTCCGTCCCCGCATGTTAGTGGATGTGAGCCAACGAGATTTAAATACCACCATTCTCGGTCAATCGCTGCCACTGCCGATTTTGATTGCCCCGATGGCGTTTCAATGTCTGGCGCATCCAGAAGGAGAAATGGCTACAGCCAAAGCTGCTGAGTCGTTGGGAAGCGTGATGGTATTGAGTACGCTGGCAACGACGAGTATGGAAGACGTGGCGAGTGTGAGCAGCCAAACCCCTCAATGGTTTCAACTTTATGTGCATCGCGATCGCGGTTTAACCCGTGCCCTTGTAGAACGTGCTCACGCCGCAGGATTCCAAGCCCTTTGCCTTACGGTTGATGCTCCCATCTTGGGCAAGCGGGAGAAAGATATACACAATCAGTTTGTGCTCCCCTCCGACATGGAACTGGCGAATTTCTCTCGATTAGCCCATTTGGAAATTTCCTATCAACCGGGTGAATCGGGCTTATTTGCCTATTTCTTAGAACAGCTTAATCCCGCTTTAACTTGGTCGGATTTGGAATGGTTGCAATCCTTATCCCCGTTGCCATTAGTGGTGAAAGGAATTTTACGGGGAGATGATGCGATTCGGGCGGTGGAACATGGGGCACAAGCTGTCATCGTTTCCAATCATGGAGGGAGACAATTGGATGGGGCGATCGCCTCTATTGATGCCCTGAGTGAAGTCGTCGCTGCCGTTGGAGATCAAGTTGATGTACTCGTGGATGGGGGTATTAGGCGGGGTACTGATGTCCTGAAAGCTTTGGCATTAGGGGCAAAAGCCGTGCTGTTGGGACGCCCTATCTTGTGGGGATTAACCTTAGCCGGAGAAGCGGGGGTAAAACATGTACTTGAGCTATTGCGGGATGAACTCGATTTGGCAATGGCTTTAAGTGGTTGTGCCAAGTTAGAAGATATTGACTCCAGTTTAGTGATTCGGTTGTCCAATTAAAGATGAAGGATGAACAAATATCTAATCCCGGCGCTTGGAATGTTCTCCCTGACGATTTGCTAAGCTGATTGAATTTGCGGTTATTTTAATCTTCAGTCAAGCCAAAATCAGAAGTGAGGATGTATGTTTCGTTTGCCTAACAAGCACCCCATCTTTAACCGTTATGTATTATGGTCGGTTTTCTTGTTTTCCGCCGCCTTGTTTGTGCCGTGGGTATTAGCAGAAACCCTACCCAAGTCACCTCAGTCAAAACCCTCTTCTTTAACCCCTTCCCCCCAGTCTGAACCTATCCTTCAACCGTCCCCAGATCCCCTTGCAGCCGAACAAGAGTGGCATCAACGTATTGCTAGCCAAAGTCTGTCCTGGGAACGCCATCCAAATTCCGTGGCAAGTCCAACTCCAGCCCAAACGTCTAATCCCAAGACAACGACATCCCCATCTTCAGCGGCTGCCTCTCAGGCAAACAACCCCAAAACCAATACATCCCCATCTCAAGCCGCTATCTCTAAAACCCAGAGCAATGCTTCACAGCCCTCCCCATCCGTAGCTAAAGCTCAAGCGCCAGAATCTTCTAAAATTAGCCATCAACCGAAAAGTAAATCTCATCGTTCTGCCAAAAGCAAGGCAAAAGCGGCACAGAGTTCTCACACAACCCCATCTATCGATATCCGAGTGGCAATAGCCAATGGCGAGAATTCCTTGGTGATTGGTACTTCCACTGGGGGTGAAATTCGGGATGGGCGGGGCAAGGTTTTAGGAAAACTCCCTGCTAATGAAGCCGCCAACGTTCTTCCCAATGGCGCAAGCCTGCGGGTGGGGAAGTGGGAAACACCAGCCGGTGTTTGGGTGAAACCCGCCAAAGGAGGATTTGTTTTCGTTGGGGATCGCTGGTACCGTGGCGATCTATTACTAGTTTCCCAAGGCAATACCCTCTTAGCGGTTAATTACGTTGATTTGGAGTCTTACATCGCTAGTGTTGTGGGTTGTGAAGTCTCTCCGAGTTGGCCGATGGATGCCTTAAAAGCGCAAGCAATTGCTGCACGTTCTTATGCTTTAGTCCATTATTTACGACCTGCCAATTCTCTGTATGATCTCGGTAATACTCAACGTTGGCAAGTTTATCGGGGCGTGAATTCTGAATGGAATACCACTCGTCAGGCGGCTGAGGAAACGAAGGGCGTTTTTCTCAGTTACAAAGGTGGGGTGGTTGAGTCATTGTACGCGGCTAATGATGAAATTGTGAGCAATGTTCATGGCGGTAGGGGAATGAGTCAAAATGGTGCTTTAGGTATGGCTCAACAGGGTTATAACTATCAACAAATTCTCGGTAAGTATTATCCAGGTGCGGCTTTGGCTTGGATGGATCTACAGTCGTCTAGTAAGCAGTAGAGGACTGGGTTATTGCGGAGAGATGAAATGAGGTTCCTCATATTATGTTTTTTTAACGCAGAGGGACGCAGAGGTTTTCGCAGAGGGACTCAGAGGTTTTGACGTTGATTTTTAGTTCGTCTGTATGATGTGGGAAAGAAGGGGGTTAGGAGTAGGATTGGTCGCGATCACTTTTAAGGGTAGAGAATGATCGCGCTGACGAGATGACTTTTTGTTTAAGTTCCTTTGGCGATTTGCCACAGAGGAAGCTGCTGAATGGGGTCTAGCTGAACTTGCTTTAAGCCTTGTTTGGCAAAGGCATATTCTTTGGGTTGCCAAATGGGAATTAAGGGAATATCTTTAGCCAGCAATTCCTGAATTTCTGCAAAAATTTGTTGACGTTTCTGGGGGTTTTGTTCGGTGCGCTCCTGCTCAATGAGTTTGTTCATGCGATCGCTATAATAAAACGACCCTTGACTCCTACTCGCGCCTTCTTGGCAACCTTGAGTTTCTGAACCTTTGCTACAGCTCACTAAAGGCTGAATGAAGTTATCCGCATCGGAAAAATCTGGATACCAATCCACTAAAGCTGTCTGATAAATTCCCTTGCCGATATTAGCAAATAGCGTAGGAGCCTCTACCGGTTGCGGCTGAATTTGGACGATTCCCTCTAATTTTTGGGCTGCATATTCTCTTAGGGTACTAGCGACTTGTTGCCGAACGGCTGAGCCGGTGGGGTACCAAATCTCTAACTTTAAGGGTTTCTCTTGGCTAAATCCTGCCTTCGTCAGCAGTTCTTTGGCTTTAGCAATATTGCCGTCTCCGTAAGCGGTTTCAAACGCCGGCTTAGAAGCCTGAAAACTAGTCGGAATTAGGGTATAGGCCGGTTGTGCTTGATTTCTCAGGATGCGTTCGTTGATCAGTTTCCGATCCATCATGTAGGCAAGTGCTTGTCTTACCTCCACTTGATCTAACGGTTTCTGCTTCACATTCAGCACCATGTAGCTGACCACATTACTAGGTGCTTCAATCACTTGCCAACCGCCAGATTTGGCTCCATTTTTCAGACTGGTAATTTGATCGGGATCGAAGGTTTGATAGGCAATATCAACAGCACCCGTGCGGAACGAATTAAACAAATTAGCCGAACTGGTGAGGATTTGATAATCTAACCCTTGATTCGGGGGTTTGGTGCCCCAATACTGGTCAAACACATCCAAGCGAATCGAGTTAGCATTAAACGCCGTTAGCTTATAGGGACCAGTTCCTACAAACTTCGTTGGCTGAAATTTGCCACTGCCAATCTCATAGGCTTTGGGAGAAACCGCACACATCCCGGAGAAAGCAAGGAGCGAAGGAAAGGGAGCAAAAACCTTTTTCAGTTTAATCGTCAGTTCGGACTTGCCCGATGGCTCCACCGATTGCACAATATCCGCTAGCAAGGATGAGGGTTTACCCCCGTTTTGCATAAACCGCTTCAGGGAAAATGCCATAGCTTGGGCATCAAAGGGCGTTCCATCATGAAACACAACACCTTCGCGCAGAGGAATTTTGTAAGTTAAACCATCCTTGCTAACTTCGGGCAGTTTTGTTGCCAGTTGTGGAACGAGTTCGTCTGTACCCAACTTGTAACTATAGAGGCGATCGCCCAAACTATAAAGAACGTTACTCGCTGCCAATTCGTAGGCATCGGCTGGATCGAGTGTCCTCGGTTTTAGAGTGGTGCCAACGACCAATCGACCACTCCCGCTAGCGCTCGTACTGGGT
>DATNQL010000459.1:0-2717 GCA_036704025.1 Stenomitos sp. | reverse complement strand
ACACCCCACACCCCACACCCCTTATGGCAATTTAGCTGCACATCAGCTTAGCACTTGGCTTGTTCGATGGTGATGAGCGACAAGAACTCTCTCCCAACCCTCAGCGATAGGTATTAGCGCTGGACAAGGTTATGCAGCTGATGACATTGACTGAGATAAAACGACAGCTCTGTAATAATTTTGCAACTGGCGTGTCGCCGCCGCCCAACCCCAACGTTCGGCTTCTGCCCTCGCATTTTGCCGCAAGGTTTCCCGTTCTTCTTGCCGTTCTAGCAAACGTTGAGTGGCAGTGATGGCACCCTGTTCATCAGTAGGATCAAACAGGTATCCATTCACCCCATCAGTGACAATATCAGGGATACCCCCAGAACGGGCGGCGACCACAGGGCAACCCGCTGCCATAGCTTCAAGTAACACTAATCCTAAGGTTTCTGTGCGCGAGGGAAAGACAAAGGCATCAGAGGAAGCAAAGGCAGCACCCAGTTCTTTTCCAGTGAGGTAGCCGACAAAATGGGTGGGTGTGCCGGCAAAGTGTTTTTCCAGGGCGCTACGATGAGGGCCATCTCCCACTAAGGCGAGGCGGGCGTTGGGAATGGCTTCTAAAACGGGCTTGATGCGCTCAATTTCTTTTTCTGCCGAAAGACGCCCTACATAGAGGAGGATGGGGCCTTCTGGGTGTCCTTGAGAAAGGTGCGATTGCCCTTGGCACCCCGCAAGGCGCGATCGCATTTCCTGAGACACTAAGCTGGGATGAAATGTTTCGGTATCAACGCCTCGTTGCCACAAGTCCAAGTTGAGGATACCATGTTCTCTCAACTGCTCAATCATTGCCGTCGAGGTACACAAATTGAGTTGCGCTTGATTGTGGCTGGCTTTAATTAACTCCCACATCACTGGTTCGAGCATCCCTAGCCCATAGTGCTGAAGGTACTGAGGGAGGTGGGTGTGGTAAGACGCCACCAACGGAATTTGTAAGGTTTTGGCATAATACAGTCCGCCTAACCCTAAGACAGCCGGATTGACGACATGAATCACATCCGGTCGAAACTCTTCTAAAGCAACCCCAATAGACGGGCGTGGCAAAGCGAGTTTGAGTTCTGGGTATAGCGGCAGGGGGAAACCCGAGACGCCGTAAATTTTGGCACCTTTGTATTCTGTCAATCCGCCATCGGGGGAGATAACCAGGACTTGGTCACCGTTACGTTGTAGATGTTCGACAGTGTGACATAAACGCGTTACGATGCCATCAACCTTGGGTAAAAAGGTCTCAGTAAATAGAGCAATTCTCATGAGGATTAGGGGCTATCTGTAGTTAAAATTGAGTTCATTTCAAGATGTCTTGTCTTGATTAGGAAGGGTGCAAAGGCCATGAATTCCAATCGCCATGATTACCCCACCGAGAAGGACTCCCATGCCTTCAGCAAAGCAATTTATTCTGTGTCGGTTCTGTGCTGCTTGAGCAATCAATAAGTCGCGTTCGCGAGACGTTGGAGATTGAGCGATTCTCTGAAAATTTCTATGACTCTTGTCGAGTTCTGTCCAATCTGGAAATAGGTAGTAGGCACTAACCGCCGACGCACTCAATCCTGGCAGCACGACAAATAGTAAGAGGACAACCTGTTTTATATTCACGTCAATTCCATCCTCAAACAACAGAGGTAATCGCCAAAACGATTACCCCTTTAGTGTCAGCGTTTTCACCTATCGACGCCAGGATACCTTGGGTAGGATTTGGTTTTTGTCCACACGATGCTGGTACTTATGGGCAAAGTTGAGTAAGGAATCGAGAAGAGAGTCAGAGAGATAGTGAGGCTCTAAACCCAGACTCAAAAGACTGGTGTTTTTAGCATAGAAGTAGTGTTGTTCTAACTCAACTCTGGGGTTATCGATGTGGTTGACGCTGACATCAAGTCCCATTTTTGTGCCTGCATTCTGCACCATCACGGCTAAATCGCCCACGCTGAAGAGTTCCGTGAATTGGTTGAAGACGCGGAATTGACCGGGATCGGCGGGGTTGGCGATCGCAATTTCCACACAGCGCACTGTATCCCGAATATCCAAAAAGCCGCGAGTCTGTCCACCTTTACCATATACGGTTAAGGGATAACCAATGGCGGCCTGGATACAGAAGCGGTTGAGGGCTGTCCCAAAGACGCCGTCATAATCTAAGCGGTTGATCAAAAGTTCGTCCATGCCCGTTTCTTCGGTCAGGACACCATAGACAACCCCTTGATTTAAGTCAGTGGCGCGTAATCCCCAAACCCGACAAGCAAAGTGGATATTGTGGCTGTCATGAACTTTGCTGAGGTGGTAGTAACTTCCGGGCTGTTTGGGATAGGGCAGGGTATCTTTACGCCCATTGTGTTCGATGGTGATATAGCCTTCTTCAATATCAATGTTTGGTGTGCCATACTCACCCATCGTCCCCAATTTCACCAAGTGACAATCGGGGAAATCTTGTCGCATGGCATACAGTAAATTCAGGGTGCCTACGACATTATTAACTTGGGTGAGGACAGCATGTTCGCGGTCAATCATCGAGAAAGGCGCTGACCGCTGTTCCCCAAAGTGAACGATCGCTTCTGGCTGAAATTGATGGAGTGCTTTGATCAGGAAATCGTAATTGGTAATATCACCAACAAACAGGTCAATCGACTTCCCGGTGAGGTCTTTCCAGCGCTGGAGGCGTCGCTGAATCGGTGCGATGGGAGTCAAAG
>DATNQL010000458.1:0-5925 GCA_036704025.1 Stenomitos sp. | reverse complement strand
CCTCCTTCCATTGGAAGGGAAACCAACCGAAATAAGCCTTTCTTGACCGATCTGGCGCTTGAAGAGCATCCCGAATGGACAGCCCCATTTTGACCACATTCAACGCACTCGGTCGGAAGTAAAAGGCGAAGAGCGAGATGCGCTGCCATCCCTTGCGGCGGTTTGCCCGATTGTCCTCAACGATGTCGAAGGCATGGTCTTTGGCATGGAATAGCAGGGGGTAGGGGTCAAGTTGGACGATCGCCGGCGGTTCTTCTGGCACGGAAAGCACGGAATCGGTGACGAGTAAGGTGCGCGATCGCTTGTGGAAGAAGGCTACTTCCTCAAACCGCCCCAATCCCAGCTCAATCGGGCCAAGCATGGCGTAGTCAAACTCGGAAGCAAAGGGGGTTTTGCTGCTGTCCTCTGGAAGGAGATGAGTGCGTCTGAAGGGCAAGCCGAGCCAACTTAAGGGGAGATTTAAGGGAAAACTCCATTGGTTGGGGGCGACAAAGACTTGTGCGTTGGGAAATCGTCTGGCAAAGGGGCCGACAAAGACCTTGTGTTCTAAACCAGAGACCGTAGGTAAAATAATATATTTAATATCGCCGTGCTGATCGACCAACTCTTGAACCAGCCGGATACACTCTCTGGTGGGTGCGATCGGTGCATAGACCAGAAGCCCCCCAGCTTCGAGCTTCACGACACTCATGCGAATCGGCACCACAACGTAGAGGATACCTTGTAACTGGTCGAACGTCCAAACCGTGTCCTTCACCACTTCTTGGCGGAGTGTCTGCCGCCTGCCGTAGGGGTAGAGTGGCACAGCAGGCCAGAACGGCCATGACCAATCTCTCGGATGGATGCTCTGTTGCCCCTGCATTTCCTGCGCTGCCATCGTCCCTACTTCATTCCAAAGTTGAATATATTTTGATCTAAGCTCTAGAAGCTGAAGTTTAGCAAATTGTTGGCGAAACTCTCAATTCTCGGCAATTTGAGCAAAAGGCGATCGCGGGTTTCGGTTCCCTAGGGCGTGTCATCAGTTACGTTGACATAAAGGCGTAGACTTGGTTGTTTTTGAGGCGTAGACACCGAAAGTTTACCCGCACTCTTGAGTTTCTGATGAGATGGGCAGTCGCACAGTAAAAGTACTACCATGATTGAGCTGACTTTGAACTTGAATACTGCCATGATGGGTTCTAGCAATTGCAGAGGCGATGGCTAACCCCAATCCCGACCCCCCAGTTTGGCGAGAACGGTCTTTATGGACTCTGTAGAAGCGGTCAAAAATCTGAGACTGGTCTTGTGGAGCAATGCCAATTCCCGTATCTTGGACTTGAATTAAAGCATACTCCTCACTTTGGTCTAGAACAACCGTAACCTTTCCTTCAGGTGGGGTGGCTTGGATAGCATTAACCATTAAATTAGAAACGAGTCGATAAAGCTGTTCTTCATTTCCTCGAACGCACAAAGGTTTTTGCGAGAGCACCTGCATGGAAAGCGTCACCCCAGCCTCAACCGCCAGAAATGCCAGTTCCTCTACTAAATCGCTAACTAAATCATTCAGGCAGCAAGTTACTTGTTCTCCAGTCAATTCTTTTTGGTCGATTCGAGTCAACAGAAGCAAATCCCCTACCAATTGAGAAAGTCGAGCAATCTGACGCTGAAGCACGCCTAAAAAGCCCTGACTTTCAAACGCGGATTGGGGCAACGCTTGAGACTGTCCGTACAGCCTGATAGCAGCTTCAATCGTAGACTCCATCGCAGCTAACGGCGTGCGAAACTCATGAGCAGCATCGGCAGTGAACTGTTGCATTTGCTGGTAGGACTGATAAACAGGCTGCATTGCCTTTCCGGCCAACCACCAACTCGAAGTGGCAATTAAGAGCATGGCAACAGGCCATCCCAGTAACAACGTTATCCTCAAAGCCGCTAGGTGTTGGTTTAAGTCGTTGAGGCTTCGCCCCATTTGCAGATAGCCCCACAGATGATTCTGACTGTGCAGTGGTAAGGAAATTTGACGATACTGCATACCTTGACGGTCTGCAAGCGTTTGCCAATGCTGAGATACTGAGGTAATTGGTAATCGTTCAGGCTGCTTACCCGCTAAGGCGATTGGTCTTCCAGTCTTGTCCACCAAGCGCATGTAGTAACTCACTGATTCGCTCACCTTGGGAATGGGTGGCAAAGTATGTGCTGTTCTGGGCAAGCAGTCTGCCTGGGTTAAACAGAGTTCAAAGGATAGTTCTCGGGCAATCTGCTGTAATTGTCCAGTCCGCTGCAAGACAGGTTCAATGCTGTCATGAAGTGCGTTGGCTACTGATTCCAGCCCACGATCAATCGTTTCACGGTTAGCAAGAGCAACCACATGATAAACCCCCAGACCACATAAACCCAGAATGCAGCCCATCACTCCGGCATACCAACCAGCAAGATGCAAGCGAGTTCGGGAGAAAAGGGGATTTTGTTCCATGTTTTAGGTAAGCATTCAGCTATCAGCGTTCAGAGGAGGGGCTAATTTCTGGGCTGATGGCTAACGGCTGACAAGAAAAATTAATTAACAATTAGCATTAAAGCGATAGCCCACACCATAAATTGTTTCAATCAAGGAATTATTGTTATCTTCTCCAAGCTTACGCCTGAGTAAACGAATTTGTGCAGCTACGACATTGCTAACGGGTTCTGCACCAATTTCCCAAAGCTGGTTTATGAGTTGGTTGCGGGTAACAATTTGCTCAGGATGCTTCATCAAGTATTCCAACAGTTGAAATTCCTTGGCAGTTAAAGGAATGACCTCTCGCTCTCCATTAAGATGCTCGCGAGAAACCGCATGAGTGCCATAATCTAGAGTTAGGTTGCCGACTTGAAGCTGTCTGAGTTGATATTGAGGTGCTCGTCGCCGTAATGCCCGTAATCTTGCCAGCAATTCTAGCATTTTAAACGGTTTGACCAGATAATCATCTGCGCCGCCATCAAGTCCGATAATCTTTTCTTCCAGTCGATCTTTAGCCGTTAGCATTAATACGGGTAGAGGACTCCCCTCATGTCGCAGCCGTTTGCATAACTCTAATCCCGATAATCCAGGCAGCATCCAATCGATAATTGCCATAGAGTACTCAGTCCACGCGCTCTCCAGATAGTTCCATGCCTGAGTTCCATCTAGGAACCAGTCCACTACATAAGCTTCATGGTGCAGAATTTGTTTAAGTGCTGTGCCTAAATCTGGCTCATCTTCAACTAATAGAAGTCGCATAAAATATTCCTTTTATTTAACTATTAGTTATCAGCTATCAGCTATTAGCTATCAGCGAAAGGGTTAATTTTTTGGCTGTTGGCTGACAGCTAACGGATGCTTCAGGAGCTACCCGTTCGACTAACCAACCTGATAGCAACCCACCTGCCAAACCTATACCGGGGAGTACCAACCACGCAGGGAGTAGATGAGCTGTATGGACTCGCCACGTTCCAATCCATCCGACTCCTTGTTTCAAAAAGACTACGGCTAGTGCAGCAACTAAACCAATTAAACAAGCTTTTAAAATGGCAAAGCGTTTAGGTTCTAAGAATTTGCGGAAAATTCTGAGCCAGAAGGTACTGCTCATAAGTTAAGTATGTTTCCCCATTGACTCGCAGTGAAAGGAGTGCCTCGGCTTAACTTTATTACTTCGTGAGGAGCGATCGCGTCTGGCGCAAGGGTTATCTAAATTTCACACGAGTTTCATTTTTCTCTGAAAGTCTTCTAGGGAAAGGGGTTTTAGGGGCATAGATGCAGCCAGTTCAGTTACAGATTGCGGATTGACAGTAATTGAGTTTGATGAGAATGAGATTGAATTACTGGAACAAGCAGATGAGGAATTATCTGGTGCGATCGCACGAATGTTACAGTTCCCTAGTCATGAAAACACTGTTTGGGTCTTTCTTATCTAGGGCGTGCTTACTTTCGGGAGGCGAAACAGACTTCATTTCTCTTATATGCTCCTCAAGAAATTCAGCAATCTCAGAGCCACAAAGATCATCAATCTTTATTTTCATAGATCTTAAACTAATTCTGCAACTGTACCTTGCAAAATAGTACAACCTTCATGCTTTCACTGATAAACTTACTCGAATTTTAAGCAACGCCATACCCTGTGTAAGGACGTTTGTAGGGCGGATGTAGCCCTAATACAATATCTTCTTTAGGAATACCCATTTCTAGCAATTCTTGACCTACATCAATGTCTGTCGTGTTTTGCTGAAGCCAAATTTTGCTGTCCTTAATATCAAAGTGTAGGACGGTGTAATAAACTCGCTTTAAGCCTTTCCAACCCACTCGCATGAGTTGGTAATGGTCTCGAATTGTATCAAAAAATAGCTGACTTTCTACGTCTTCGTAGCGAGATTTATATTGGCTATGTTTTTCTAAAAGAGTTTGGATGGAGGCTCGATAATGTTCTAGTTTATCCATTGCACAATCTCCTCAGTTACAGGCTCGTAAACAATGAGCTTTAGTTGATGCCGCTCAACTGCTACCTGGGCAAAGCGGCTCTGAAAAAATGTGTCATAGGCTTCTACGGGAACTGCTAGATAGAGCAGGCGATCGGGTTGATTCACTTCTAGCATAATTCTGTAGTTCAGGAACTGCCCTAAAGCCGTGTGGAAATCGCTAATGGCTGAAGTCCCGATAAAGCTTTTAATCTCAACGGCAATTTTTTCTTCACCCCGCTCTGCTGCAATCAATCGCTCAGCTGCTAAATCAATTTTAACTTTGACCTCTTCCCATTCCAGTTCGAGTGGATCGTCGGTAATGGTCCACTGGTCTTTTTCTAATCCACGTCTGACTGCTTCGTGAAAAAGGTCTTTTGCCGCCATATTCTCGTTTGATTTGTTAATTAGCAAGGAAAACAATTAACTATATACCTTTCCTTATCTACCTAGCTTACTGAGAACAAAGGCGGCGAGAAATCCGAAAACAGTAATCAAGCCAGCAAAATCATGCGCTTGCTCGAAGGCTTCTGGAATCATAGTGTCAGATAACATAGCGAGAATTGCGCCTGCTGCTACAGCCGTCGTCGCGGCAATAATTTCTACCGAGAAGTGGCTAAAAAGAGCATAACCCAAAAGTGCCGCTATACCCGATACAATCGCGATCGCATTTTCCACACCAACAAGCGCGATTCCAACGGAATAGCTACGCTTTAAACAGGGAAATCATGTAGGGGTACCCCTTGTGGGTACCCTAAATTCAGGCAGGGCATCCACAAGGGATGCCCCTACAAAGCCCTAATTTTTTGGTTGTCGGTGGGGCGATCAGCTTCGCTGGTGCCGAAGGCAATCGCACCTAAAGTTATACTGAAGAGACATTCTTCACGTAACAGGTAGTTTGATGCCTACCGACTCGCAACTGAGGTGTTTGTATCGAATTGGCTACCAGTTGACGTATATTCTGTTTCAGCCCATCCACCTTATTTGCATCGACGGTCGAACTTAGAACTTATATATCTTGGCAGGGCAGAACGAGGAAATCGAGTTTGAAGTTACTCCAACTGGGGAGGTGCTGTAATGAGTCAAGTTGACTACACGGCTATGTCTTACAAAGAGTTAAGGCGGTACTTTCTCAAGCATCGAGAAGATCAAGCTGCTTTTCAAGCTTATCTAGCAAGGCGTCGAGAGCGATCGCATCCAGTCATTACAAGAGTTGATGACCCGGACTTCGATGATAAGATTCAAGCAGCAATCCGTCAGCAACTAGCGGAGCATCGAAGTTAGCAACGCGATAGCGAAGCGCTGCTGCTTACAGCAGATCGCACTCCACCCACCAACAACTGCAATCGCTTCTCTCTCTAATTCCAGAGCTAAATCTTTGGAAACAATATTCTAGACTGGTAGAAGATTAACAACCTAAATCCAGCTCAATTAAACGTTAGCCATGTTGACGCTTGAACAAATTGAAGCGGCTATTCTTCA
>DATNQL010000457.1:0-5648 GCA_036704025.1 Stenomitos sp. | reverse complement strand
ATGGCGAACCTGGGGTGAAGACGATTTGGCAAGGTCTGCGACGACTGCATGACATCGCCCAAACTTGGCTGTTAGTCTCCCCGATTTCTACTACTCCTGTCAAGTCTAATTTTGTTAAGAAAGATGCGAGTAATGCATAGCAATTCTGGGGGACTTTGAACTTCCGGTTCCCCCCAAAATTGGCCGGAGCTTTAGTGAGGAGCTAGGGGGGCAAAATGCTGCATTTTGAGGTTGATCGGGAGATGTGTATACACAGTAGCCTGATCAAGGGGGGAGCCATGAGGATAGGTGTCACAGTTAAACCCAAATGGTATAGTTCAGGTGCAGTTAGAATCAACAGAAACTGCCGATGGGATGAGACTGAAAACCGTGCTGAGTCCATTCCCGTTCTCTCTCCCCCATTCCAGCCAGTAGGGGAGATTGAAGTCAGGAAGTTTTAGGAGTCTGTCAGGAGCGATGAGCTACTGTATGCGGGCGGGTAAGGAAGCCGGTTGTACGGTTAAAGTCAGAGTCTGTCCTCCCCGTTGGATTTTTAGGGGTAACTGACCCCCCACTCCGCTCGTTTCCACTTGCTGCTGGACTTGTTCCGCTTTAGTCACAGGCTGATTGTTAATGGATTGGATCACATCTCCAGGTTTGAGTCCGGCTTGATCCGCTGGAGAACCCTGAACAACCTGAACAATCAGAACGCCTTGCTCGGCTTCAACCCGAACGTTACTATTCCGACTATTATTCAATCTTTGCTTAATTTCTGGGGTCAGGGGCACCATTTGCACACCCAGGAAGGGATGATCCACTCTTCCCTTGGTAATCAGTTGATCAGCAATCCGTTTAGCCGTATCAATGGGAATGGCAAAGCCGATGCCTTGTGCTCCTTGAATAATGGCGGTGTTGACACCAATCACTTGACCACGAGCATTGAGTAGGGGGCCACCTGAGTTACCGGGATTAATTGCCGCATCCGTCTGAATAAAAGGAACTCGCTTACCTCTAGCACCGATATCGCTACTCGAACGGTCGATGGCACTGACGACGCCGACGGTTACGGTTTCTTGCAAACCTAAAGGATTCCCAATCGCTATGGCCCATTGTCCTGGCTGCACCTGAGTGGAACTGGCGAGTTCAACAGTGGGTAAGTTATTCGCTGGAATCTGAACGACGGCGATATCTGTTACAGGGTCTTCCCCCAGCACTTTTCCATCAAAACTGCGACCATCAGAGAAGGATACGGTCACCCCATCTGCTTTATTAATAACATGAGCGTTGGTCAAAATCAAACCTTTGCCCTCAATCACAAAGCCAGAACCAACCCCCCGCTGCACTCGCTCTGAAGGCTCTGTGGGAACCGAGTCACCAAAAAACCGCCGAAAGAATGGATCGTTAAATTCTTCTGGGACTTGGCGTCTCACGGTTTGGGAGGTATTAATTCGCACGACTGCCGGTTCGACTTTTTTGACCACTTCCACCACAAAGTTGGTATCTTCCTGAGTGGGTGTGAGGGGCCGATTCGACGCACTCCTACTGGTGTTGTCGCTTTCTGTTCTGGAATTCTCCAGGGGTTGAGGATTCGTGGGTTGAGCAGGAGCTAGATTATTGGATATCCCCGCACAGCCACCCAATAAGGCGACTCCTGTGCAAATTAGAGGTAACAATCGGTAAATGGCTGATGTCTGCTGAGAGTACTGACCTGTAGTACTGGTGTGTTTTGATTTCAGCTTGTTGTACGATTGGCTCGACATGTGTGTCGAATCAGAGGGATTGGAGTGATTCGATTTTGGATTAATGGAGTAATTATAAGATGGTTTTTCCATAAAACTGTGTTCTCCTCTGGATTTGGGCTGACAGCGATTCTTTCAAAATGGCTCGCTCTTTCCTAAGCCAGAATTCCGTCTTGATTACATAGGTCAGTATCACTGACTTCTAAAGGCAGAAAAATGGTCATCACTTCGCCCTCTTGAGGCCGCTGTCTCACGATTAACTTTCCTCCTAAGGCTTGGAACAAATGTTTGGTCACGCTGAGATTTAAACTCAGACTCCCCGTTTCTGGCTGAAACATCAACAACTGACCGAGCGACTTCAACGTTGAGCAGCTAAAGTTCCCTGAGTGGCTTGAATTGTCGTTGCTTTCTGGATCGGACTGAGATTGGAATTGCAACTTCAATTGGTCTCCTGCGGGCGTAACCTGCACTTGGATGTGACCACCGGCTGGCAGAGAGCGGGTGAAATTCTCCACCAACCCGGTTAATACCTGATCCAACATGGCAGGGTTGCTGACGACCGTTGGTAGCTTGTGGGGTAAGACGACATCTAAGGTCAAGTTTCGCCTTGCCGCTTGCTTTTGCCAACGGGGGATACTGTGTTCAAACACCTGAGCGAGGGACATGGAGGTGAGGTTAACCGCAACTTGCTTAACTGTTGTGGTTTCTAATTCGGCGGCGCGAAAAATCAATTCCATGCGGTTGATTTGTTCAGTACACTCATGGTCAATGATTTCCAGACGACGGATGACTTCGGGAGCTAAGTCGCGACGCTTGAGCAAGAGTTTCGTCAAAGTCCGAATCGTCGTCAGTGGTGTGCGAATTTCATGAGTCAGTGCTTTGAGCAATTCTACGTCAGCCGTTATTTCACGAGGATTGGAGACTTTACTCACACCCCGCTCCTCTTTTTTCATAATTGGCTCCCAGCGACGATTGGCTTGGAAGGTATCGTCTTGGGGCTGAAATGGCCCAACTTGCACGTTTGAATCTGTAGACGCGATGGGTATCGTCTGGACTTTTTCCGTTTCAGGTGGATCGGGTAAATTTTGGAGTAGTTGACGCCCGAAATTCATCACGATTCGGTAATCGGGCGACTTGGGTGCAAACTGTTCGATTAAAGATTCTAATTGACTGAGTTGATGGGGGCTGGTGAGTAACATCCTCAGGCGGAGGGCTGTCCAAGCCTGTTGGATGTCTTCTGGATCAAACGAAAACTGGAAGTTGGGAGTGCCGACCTGGTTTTCTCCCACCACCATCACTAAACTAAAGTGACGGGTAAAAACTAAACAAAACTGCTCACAAGCCAGGGGATCAGCCGGCAGTAGAGGTAACTCATAGGGTGTATTGTCGGCTAACTGACATGGCTCAGTGGTGGCAGGGGGGAGTTGAAAGGGCATCCAAGCCAGAGCTTGATAGGCGTCGCTGGTAAAAATTCCGGTCTGAAAACGATTCAGCAGCTCTGGGTGGCTTAAGACGGGCACAGGACCGGCTAGAACCAATCCTTGGAGTGATAACGAGTGAGAATGATCAGCCTCTGAGCTGGAGGGGGCTAGGGTTTGCAATAGCAACGGTTCTAAAGTTGCGATCGCACTTTGCCATTCCCGTTGCGCTTTGGCGGCTGCCACTTCTTGCTGCGCCAAGGCTCGCCCTCTTTCTGGGCGACGGTTGGTACCTGGGTTAGTGTTCCACATCTGTGCCACCCGTTCATTTTGAGGCGCAACTTTAGCATCTAGCCCAGTCTGTTCTTTGTGGGCTAAAACTTCACTTATACTTGGCAATAACCACTTTTGCACCACAATCTATCCCCATTCACAGCAAGTGCAGTCGTTAAAAATATCTGCTCTACTGACTATGAGGTTAATAGTATTCGTCATCCATCTGGGGTGGTATAACCGAACTAATTATTCGCGATTTCCGTTAGTGAGTCAAAACAGTTGTGATTGTAACCTTTCGTTCAAGAGGATCGAATTTCTCACGGGTGCTGGAAAAGGGCTTGATCGCAGGAATCCTGTTGCTTAATATTTCGTAATTTTTTCTTTAAACTGAGAAGGGTATTGCTCTTGTCCGTTTACGATTATGCTGCTGCAACCCGATCAACGCACCAAATTAGACGATACTGACGACACACTGTTTTACTCGGTTCCACGCTTTGTCACTCATGTTGATGAAGGGTTTATCGACCAACTCACTCAACTGTATCGCGATCGCCTGAAGCCCAATACGCGGATTTGCGACATCATGAGCAGTTGGGTGTCTCACCTACCAGAGGAAATCGAATTTGCTCACGTTGAAGGGCATGGCATGAATCAGGAAGAATTGGCTCGAAATCATCGGCTCAATCATTATTTTGTCCAAGATCTGAACCAAAATCCCAAGCTGCCGTTCGCGGATGCAGAGTTTGATGCTGTCCTCAACTGTGTTTCTGTTCAATATTTGCAATACCCAGATGCCGTGTTTTCCGAAATTCACCGTATTCTCAAACCCGGTGGTATTGCAATTATTAGCTTTTCTAATCGGATGTTCTTCCAAAAAGCGATCGCTGCATGGCGAGAGGGCACCGAACAAAGCCGCGTAGAACTCGTCAAGGGTTACTTTCAGGCTGTCCCCGGATTCAGCCCTCCAGAAGTGGTTGCGCGTCAGTCAGCTACACCTAATTTTCTGCAAATGTTCGGGATCGGCGGTGGCGATCCGTTCTATGCGGTAATGGCTGAACGCTTATCACCAAAAACTTAAAACTTATACCTTTAAACCACAGGCAGGGGTTTGGGAAACGGGAGTCAGAAGTCTTGTTCTTCCGGGCACTCCTGCATAGGATCATTTCAAAGGATCTATCGGAAGTTATATTAATTTTTAGTTAACTTTAAATTAATCTATTCTTAATTGCACATCAGGAATGTACCTACAGATTACCGATACCGGGCGTCCGAGACGGATGTCTTTGACTTGGCTTTGAGCTAAGGTCTTTTGAGCTTAATTTATGCCCCTTACTCAGGAAACCTAGTGTCTTCACTCTGGGTAAGGCAAATACTTATAAATACTTAAAGGAATGATCCCAGTGAAGTTGGATTTAAAAGACAATTCAATTCGATTGTTGTATTTATTTTTAGCGACCGACTTAGTTTTTATCCTGATTCATCTTGTCTACTCATACACAGGCTTGATTTCAAATTCAGCTTTTTCTCTGGCACAAGAGCGAGGTTATGCAGAAATCTTTCAATACATCAAAGAGTATTGGATTGCTCTGTTATTGGGTGTCTTAGCGGTGAAGCAGCGGTCTGTTCTCTATCTAGGTTGGTCTCTGCTGTTCTTTTATTTACTACTGGATGATTCTCTCACCATTCACGAAACATTAGGTGAAATGGCCAGCATTAGACTCGGTTTTCAGTCTATGTTCAACTTGCAGGCGAAAGATTTTGGTGAAGTACTAGTGTCTGTTTGTGTGGGTTTATTCTTTTTGTTTTTCCTGGCGATCGCCTATCGTTTTGCTAGGCGTATTCCTAGAGAGACATCTAAATATTTGATCATCATGCTATTTGTTCTGGCGGCGTTTGGGATAGCCGTCGATGTGCTTCATAGTCTGCTCAGGTTTTCTTCCTTGGAACCTCTTCTAGCGATGCTCGAAGATGCAGGCGAAATGGTAGTAATGAGTGTAATTACCTGGTTTGTCTTCAAACGTTCTGAGTCTTTGTACCCTACTTTGAACCCCCTGAAAGCGCAGGAGAAGACATTAGAGCAACAATACAGATAACCTGATTTCCTCAAGATGTTCAGCCTTAAAATCAGACTAAATCCCGATTGACGATCCCCTTTTTAGACGTTGATGCATAGCGACTGGCTCCAGCCTCCCACAGAGTCTCAGAGTTCGCCGAGTAAAAACGAAGAGGGAATTAA
>DATNQL010000456.1:0-12231 GCA_036704025.1 Stenomitos sp. | reverse complement strand
ACATTCAGGCGGTAAGTATCTCCCCAAGTCGCGGGGCTGCCCATAATCACGCCCTGGAGCTGTTGTAACGCGGCGGCGAGCGTTTCACTCTCCAAACCTTGAGCTCCCGCCTTAAATAGAGCATGGGTTGGGATAGGATTTGGCGTTAGCGTAGCTAATAGTGCCTGCAAAGACTGTCGCACCCGATATAAAGAAACGAGCGGCTGATTGGGTAACTGTAACGTCGGTTTCCACTCCAGACCTTGTGGACAAAAGTAAGGAACCCCAAAATTCAAATAGGGTTTAAACTTCTCCAGAAATACTCCAGGCTGGTTATGGGTGAGGGTAGAAGTCCAGGAACTCACAATCCTGGGTGTACTTGACGGCTCAACAGACAGTGGATTCGTCTCTGGCTCTGAGTAGGTGAGTGCGGGTAAACGAAAGATTGGTTCGTTAGGCGGCTCGGGGGTGAAGGGGGACGTTCCTGTAGGTAAGGCATCAGGCTGTCGGGCAACTTCGTATGACCAATAGATAGGGTATCGCTGTCCCGTCGCACAGTCCAAGAGGACAGCAGAAATACCAGTAGTTCCCAAGTCAATTCCTAAATACCAGATAGCATTGTGAGCGATCGCTTCTGGTTGCGTTGATGGTGCGGGCATTTAGTTTTGAGCAGGTAGATACAGATTCTGGAGAGAGGCAGGGGTTTATTGAGTTTTCGGGATTGACCCAGACCTGAAACGGGCTTTGGTCGATTTACGGTTCAGCGTCTGAGTCTGAACTAGGGTTCATTTTTTGGGAGTTCTCGAATGGCTCTGAGTTCAGCGCTTCTGTCTGAGGGCAGTTTACCTCAAAATTCGCTTCACCTGAAGCCTGTGTCTCTGCTGTTAAATGTTCTGATGCCGCTGTTTCCATTGAGCCCTCAGCAGAGGGGGGAACTGGCTCCTGTGCTGGCAAAACCTCAGGTTCTGGCCTGGAGTATTCAAGGCTTTCAGATGGCTGTTGTTCTAAGTCCACTTCCGCTTTGGGTAATTGCGCCGAGTCATGGGCTAAAACATCTTGGGGTAACAGGGGGTCTGGATTGGGGTCAGAAGACGCTGGATGTCCCTCGTCTCTCAAGGCTCCCGGCATCATGGTGTTACCTTCACCCTCTAGGTCTGTGTCTAGGGCTTCTTGGGTAAAGAAATCCGAGTCCAACTCCAACTCGGGTGGAGGAAACGAGGCGACAGCGTCCCATTGAGCCATGAGTGCTTCCTCCGTCATGCTATCCGTTGGTTCATCCCACCGCATCTCATCCACCAGATTCTCTTCTTCAACGGTGAAGTACGTGGGTGTGTTTTCCTGATCTACCAGCTCTGAGGGCGGAACGAACTCTCCTGAGGCCGCGCGACGCTGTATCGTACTCTCTTGATCGAGTTCGAGTGCTTCTGAGGGAAACAAATCCGGTTCAAAATCTGAGGCGACTAATTCCGGCGCTGTCGAGATCACCTCGTCATCCAACCCCTGTAGGGTTGTCCAATGGTTGAGGACAAACTCCTCCCAATCTTCTGCCAATGACTCCTGCGGCGGCATCAAAAATGCCTGGTTGTGTTCATCCTCTGGAAAGGATTCTGAGGTAAAGGTTGAGTCCTCTACATCAGGGTTATGCCACCTGTACTCCTCCTGTTTGGGGGCATTCTCATAGAGAGAGGTCTCAAAGTTGTAGAGGTCTTGCTGGAGCTGTTGTAGGGTGCTTGGGTCTAAACCAATGGCTCGGTCTGGGGCGCTTTCTAAGGCGGTTGTTTCCAACAAATCCTCTTCGGCTGAGGCGGGAATGTAGCGATCTTCAGCTAAACTTTCTTCTGGGTCAGGGGTGGAGAATTCAGACTGGGGAGGAGCAGGCATCGGCATGGCGTGATGGGCTGTCACGTCTGTAGCGGCGGCTGAGGCATTCAAACCCATCTCCTCAAACAAATCAGTCAGCGCTCCAATGGTTTCAATGTCTTCTGCCTCACTCATCCGATTCCGATTCAAGGAGGAGTCTGTGTGGGATGAGGGCTGAGCGTCTTGCCCTCGCGCCGTTGGAGTAGGGGAGTGAGGGGCGGACTCCTCAAATAAGACCGTCTCCCATGACGGTGCCAACTCTCCCCTCTCTTCCATGGGACGTAAAGCTGGGGAACCTAAGTTGGCTGGATGCGCTGGTGCCGCCGCTGCCTCCATCGCTAGTCCGTCAAACAAAATATCTTCAACCTGAGCGGGTAAAGGCATAACCGAGTCAGCGTTAATGCTCTGATGATCGGTAATCGTTTCTCCCTCTGGGGAGGCGGCGATGGGATGGGAGGCATCTGCCTCACCTGCAACTGCATCAGATTCATCTAAATGAGACGTGTCGATTACAGCTTCTGTCCCAAATAAGCTTTGATATAACTCATCAATTTGTTGGCGACGGCGGTCAAGGCTGAGAGTGAGTTCCGCTGCCACCTCTAATTGGTCTAATTCTGTGACTTCCTCGGCGGGGAAGTCCGAGTCATTTTGCTGTCTTTCATTGAGCCAATTCAAGAGGAAATCGGCTTGTGGATCATTGGAGAAAGTGGGTGTATCGACAACGTCTTCGGAGGGGAGTAGCGCTTGCTCATCGATGTCTAGCTGGATAAATGTTTCTATCGGGTTGTTTTCAGCTTGCTCCAAGCCCAGATTTTCGGTCTCTAATCCTTCGACGACTTCCCAATCTTCTGAAGTTGGGTTTTCCAGAATATTATCGGGTGAGGGCGACTCAGAGGTACCGGGATGCGATCGCTCCACAGGGTGAACACCAAACAATGGCGAAGCCTCTGCCAGGGGACTCGTCTGTGGGTTATCAGTCGCGAGAGGATGCCTCACTTCTTCCTGAGTCGTTTGGGGTTGAAGCGAAAGTGCCTCTGGATCTGTCGCCGTGAGGGGATCGGGCGGCAACGTTGCCGATGTTGTGGTACGGATACCTGTCGCCTGGGTTGGACTGGCTAAATCAGAGGGTGGCGCTGAGGAAGAGAGAGGGGATGGGGTTTCTCGTGCCAAGGCTTCAATCATGCGATTCACCCAGGCTGTAAACACCGTCTCGCTTTGAGTGCCTAAACTGTGCATCCTTTCCAATCCCTGAGACAAAGAGGCTTGATAAGCCTGAAGATCTCGACTTAAGGTTTCAAAGATCGCCCGTTGGTTTGCCTCTAAAGTAGTCAACCATTGATCGGAATTCTGTTGTAGCTGTCTGAGTTGTTCCTGGGTGGCTTGTGCCTGCATCACCCCTTCCATCGAATTTTGCTCAGCCGTTGCGGGTGTGATGGTCCATTGGGGAACCACAGAGGCATCCAGCAAGCGCTGGGGTGATTCCGTCTTGACCACACGACGCTCGAAATTCGCTAGAATTTGAGCTAAATGTTGCGTTAAACTTGCCGTGCAACGGTCGATTACCCCTTGGGACAACTCGGAAATCATCTGCTGCTGGGGGGTACCACGCAGGTTTGTTGCCTCAATCTGCCGTCTTTGGTGTTCAAGTTGCTGAATTTCTTGAATCAGAGCCTCTCGTTGTTGATGTAGAACTTCTAGGTCGATTTGCAAGGGTTGCATGACATCGGCACGGAGAAAGCTCATTTGTTGAGTCACCGCTTGCACAATCTGCTGCACAACGGCGTCTGACTGAGCGGGTGTTGTCGGGACAGGTGACTGTTTCGAGCCGATAACCAGATTCTGTTGTTGGGAAACCAAATAGCTACGCACTCGCTCCAGTACCTGGCGTTCTCTAGCGACATCACTGGGCTTAGACCAGGGAAGACGGGTCTCAGCTTTCGGGAGGATGCTGTCAAGATCAGCGATCAGAGATTGAATATCCTTCAAAGAAGTCACGGTGAAACCCTTGACGAGAATAACTGCACGGATACAGGAGTGAGGATGATTCCCCTATCTTTCATGTTAAATAAACAGGAGCAACCAACGCTATGGGGATGGTTAAAAGTGAGGATCTCATGTTTAAAGCGGTAAGGCTTGGCAGAAACATACTTTTACCCATTTCCTCCTCAAAATCCGGTCATTTCAAAAAATTGATCAGTACTCGACTTCATGGTAATCATCATAAACTCATTACGGCTTCTACTTAGCTTCTACTTAATGGATTAACCCAGAGGCTCCCTGATAGCATCGGAATTTTTGGAGGTCGATCAATATAGAGGATAATAATGGACACATGACTCGAAGAGTGCCTTAAACTCTGACAGAATTAACCATTGCAGGCACCTCCCTTCGGGGTAGAGCCGTCCTGTCTTAGGAAATAACCTCTGCTTGTGTCATTGTGGCTTGTCTAAAAAAGATTGGTGAGGTGCCTAAACCCAAATGTTCTATTGCGATTGCTTTGGTTAACACTCGAACAGCCTCCTGCTTCAATTGAGAGGACAGCTGAGAATTTATCTGTCCACCGCGTTTACAATGTGCTCGTGATTTCATGGAAGACCGTTACAACTCACACGAAATGAACTCAAATGTTAATGAGTTGATTTGCGCGGCACCTTTTTTTGCTGGCTTACCAGAGGCTACCGTGGAGCAATCCACTGCTCACGTTGTCACCCGTAGCCATCCTGCCAATCGAGTCATCTTGTTGGAAAATGACTGGGGTGGCTCTGTCTACTTCATTTTGGAAGGATGGGCCAAAATTCGCACTTACAACCTTGACGGCAAAGAGGTGACCCTCAACATTTTAGGAAAAGGAGAACTGTTTGGCGAAATGGCGGCGCTTGATGAGGTACCGCGTTCAACGGATGTGATTACCCTAACTCCCACCACGATTGGCAGTATTCCAGCTCAGGATTTTGTCCAGCTAGTCCATAGTGAACCCTTGGCAGGTGTCCGCTTATCTCAGCTGCTGGCAAAACGTCTGCGTCAAGTTAATCGGCGTCTCCGCCTACGGGAGTCGGATAGTACGTCGAGAGTGGCAGACACGTTATTGTTTTTAGCAGAAGGACAAGGGAAATTGAAACAGCAAGGAACTGAAATTCCCAACCTACCCCATCGAGAGTTGAGTAGCCTCAGTGGGTTGGCACGGGAAACGGTGACACGAGTATTGACAAAACTCGAAAAGAAGGGGCTGATTAAGCGTGATAACGACATCATGTATATCCCAGATGTAGGGGCATTGGAAAAGATCATTGCTTAACCGAACAGTGATCACTTGTCCAACACTCACGAAAGCACTTCTTTGGGTGGAGGGTGGGCGATGCCTACCCTAGGTTTAAATTGAAAACACAAGGACGTTAGTTTTGGACAAGCCCTCAGGGCGTCGATCACTGAATTCTCTGAAATACCCTGCACTCCCTGGAAGACACTATGAGTTTTAAAAAAATCCTGGTTGCGATTAACCATTCGCCGCTTAGCCCTCATGTCTTTAAGGCGGCGCTGGAACTCGCCCAGTCCAATCAAGCCGAACTCAGACTGATGCACTGCATTGCGACGGAGATGATCGCTGAACCAGTCGTTCCGATGTCCTACGATCCAGGTTTACAGCCAACCCAGGCGATGGGTAACTACCAAACTCAACAACTTCTCATTGAACAGCAGATGGAGGCGGCAGAGGCGTTACTGGAACGCTACCGTCGAGAAGCGTTAAATCAAGCTGTGATTATAGAAGCTGATTATCACGTTGGGGAAGCCGGCTATCTGGTCTGTAAAGTTGCTAAAGATTGGCAGGCTGATTTAATTATCGTCGGTCGTCAGGGTCGTTCAGGATTAGCAGAAGCGTTCTTGGGCAGCGTGAGTAACCATGTGGTTCACCACGCTCCTTGTTCGGTGTTGGTGATTCAAGAAATAGAGTCTCAAACCGATGGGGAGGTTGTCACGAGTTTGCCTGAGTAGAACCTCCTGTGGCTCCAAAATGACCCAGGGTAAGCCGTCATGGGAAACCCATCACCCCTAATTTCAGACACATGGCTAATGACAAATGGCACTAAATTGGCATGAGCGATCCTTTTGATAATGCCCCAGCGTCCCGTCCCGATCCTTCAGAGGAAACACAGAACAAGCCTTTGAAGTCGGAAGCGGAAGCCTTCAGCGGCAATCCGGACTCAGCCGATCAAGCTGAGCCAAGTCTCTTGCCCACTACGGCAGCAACGGAAACCGATGAGTTTTACCCATCACAGGTTAGTGAGATGTCAATGGACGAAGATTCTTTGATCGACTCTCCAGAAACCGTCCGTTTTCCGCCCAACAATGTCAAGTCAGAGCGTTCCCAGGTGGTATCCAAAGCCCCCCTGGCGATGGTCGAGACCGCATTTCTCGCTAGTGCCGCGAGCCTCATATGGCTAATTAATTACTACTTTCCCTTGGGTCCCGTACTGCGGATGTTTTTCCCCATACCGATCGCCTTAGTCTATCTCAGGTGGGGAAACCGAGCCTCTTTGATGGCAGCCATCGTTTCAGGGTTATTGCTGTCTGTCTTGATGGGGCCAACCCGCAGCATACTGTTTGTCATCCCCTATGGCTTGATGGGGGTACAGTTAGGCGCGATGTGGAGACGCCAAGCGAACTGGCTGTTTTCCATCCTGACGGGAACATTACTGGGAACATTAGGCTTCTTTTTCCGATTTTGGTTGCTTTCTCTCCTCTTAGGAGAAGACTTGTGGGTTTACGTGATGACTCAAATTACCCAGTTGACAGAGTGGGGATTTACCCGATTAGGTCTGCTCGCTCAGCCGAGTCTAACGCTGATTCAAGCCCTCGCGGTGGTCATGATTATCATCAGTAACGTGGTTTATTTATTCGTTGTCCATCTGGTGGCTTTACTCCTGCTCGATCGCTTAGGGAACCCCATTCCCCGACCCCCAAACTGGGTTCAAGTTTTGCTGGATTACGATGGCTGATCACAATAGCAGGTGGCAGGCAGGTTAGAACACGAGCTTAAACGTTCTAACCGTCCAACAGATAAACTCATGATCCGAATTTATACCCAAATTCCTCAGGGACATCAATGGTTGCAGCAGTATCAGGGACACCGACCGATACTCGCTTGTATTTTAGGCTTTACTGCCACCGCCTTGATCCCTGGTATTTCCGCCGCTGGTGCAACACCGGAGGATCGGCGATATACGGCGATCGCAGATGCAGAATTTTTGGTCAATGGCGTCACACCCCAACCTCAATATCCTCTGCCCCCCCTAACCGCTGGAGCTTCCCCCGTCTTAATTTCCCGTGCGGTGGTTGAGGCATTGGAGCTACCTGTCTATCTGTTCAATGCAGGGTTACCCCAACCTCCCGCCGTACCGGCCATTGACTTAGGGGGAGTCCCGGCTCAATGCCTTAGCTCTGGGGAGGCTCTCCCCCTCGACACGGTAAAACATTTGTTTGAGCAAGGCTTAAAGTGGGGGCAAAAGCTGGCAGATTTAACGGATGGAGGCTATCTGATTCTCAGCGAATGCGTGGTGGGAGGCACCACCACGGCTCTGAGTATCCTGACTGGCTTAGGGATTAGGGCGGCTGGCAAGGTTAACAGCAGCCACCCGACTTGCAATCATGCCCAAAAGGAGAAAATTGTACACCAAGGGTTGCAACGTGCAGGGCTGGCACAGGACTCAGGGCGGAACCCTTTACCATCCATTGACCCATTTCAGTTAGTCGCCGCCGTCGGAGACCCGATGCAAATTGCCGCCGCTGGGATGGTGATAGCGGCGACGCGTCGCTGTGGTGTGTTGCTGGCAGGTGGTACGCAAATGTTAGCCGTATATGCTCTAGCGCAGGCATTATGTCAGTTGGATGCCTCGGCTCCACAACCGGCTGTCGGCCTAGCGACTCAATCTGCCCTCTCCGTCACAGACAGGGGAACAGAGAAGATGGGGAAAGAAGGCTTTCTCCCATCCTGCCACTCCCCCATCGCCCCATTGACATGGCAACCCGAACGAATCGTCGTGGGGACAACTCGTTGGGTTGCGGAAGACCCTACCGGTGATACGGTTGGATTAGCACGGGACATTGGTGGCGTACCGCTGTTGGCAACACAGCTCAGTTTTGCCGCGTCTCGCTATCCGCAGCTACAAGCTTATGAACAGGGATATGTGAAAGAAGGGGTAGGAGCAGGGGGATGTGCGATCGCAACTCATCTTTACCAAGGCTGGAATACTGTGCAATTACTTCAAGCCATTGAAGCCTTAGTAGAGCGATACTGCCGAAGTTAATACCGTTGTGTCGAAGTGAGTGAGAGTAGTTTCACAGGAGCCTCATCCAGGAAGACTCGCTGCACAAGTACAACGCCGGGTTTTCGTCCCCGTTTAAGTACGCTTCACTTTAGTTCTAGCTATACAGTTACAGCTGCACCCGTCATCAATACCACCAAAGACGGTTTGGCTATATTGGGTTTACAGATACTACACTGACTTTAAATTAATCTTCTTTATAGACAAGTAACGCTGTACCGTTTCAGGTCGTCTGAGGACTATCGTTGAAAGCTCCTCGCTCGGAAAGCTAAGAATGGATTCTGCGAGCAAGTAGCTGTTCTTCCAGAGCTGCAATGCGATTATACGCGGCTGTCAGTTGAGCGGTCAGGCGTTGGACTTGAATGTCAGCAGACAGAGCATTCTCACTATTTTGAGGAGAATTGGTGAACTCGCTTTTGCTATCAATCAGAACGTCTTTATGTTCCATCACTGAGTCCAGAAGACTCGGACTTTGATAGGTTGGCGACCGAAGCTGTCCAGATGAGGAAAACGGGTTCGTTGCCTGATGTGGCATTTGTTTGATTTCGGTCAGAGAGTCTGAAACTTTGCAACTAAGCTGGTCAATCATTTGGTAGAGTGCATCGATTTTATGACTCAGGGCGACGATTTGCTTTTGAACGGCATCCATGCGATCTCCTAGTGTCCAAAACTGGGTTCACTTTTATGCTATTCAATTTATGGTCAAATTGACCTTGATTGCTGATTGATTTAACTATTGTAAAAAATGAGCGGTTCAAACCGTGGACTCATTAATGCAAGGGAATTTTAAGAAAAATTGACGACTTACAGAACCAGCAAATATACTTAATTCTATTTGTGTCCACTGACTCTGGTCAAATCTCTTGGAATCAAAATGTAACAATCATCACTTCATGGATTTTATCCTCTTAGAAACAGCCCAATTAAGACCCGACAGCAGGGCAATTTTTCATGCAGGTCGAAGCGTAAAATGTCTTCGGCTCTGTCATGTCAATTCCTAGGCCAGGAAGATGATTACTGGATAGAGTTTTTGTGTCTGTCTAAGAGACAACAAAAACCACGATAATTAGCTTAAATAAGCTCAGCGTCCTCTCACTCGTACAGATTTAGGTTACTGCCAAAAATATGCTTGATTTCCAGGAATTTTTTACGGCCTGTACCGGTTTATGGAAAACGGAAAGAATTTATCATTCTGTCCTCGAAGGTCAGGTTGAACGTTCTTTCACAGAATTTCGTGTGGAATCCTTAACGGGTGACCAAAAACAGCAAATTTTGTCTTTATCCTCCTTGGACGGGATGCAATTTGACTTGGCGCAAGTTCAGTCTGGAGAGGTAGTCTGTCCAGGATTTGCGATCGCGTTTGATACTCTCTCAGAAACCGGTGAACAGGTGTCGATGAGTCTCAAGGCTCTGTTTATTCCAGACACTTATTTTGATGGCGTTCCAGACGAAACGTCGGCGGCGGTGCCACCCCTACCGCTCACAGCTCAAGTTCCAGCAACCCAAGAGGTGATTAAGGGTTATTATTTGCGAGATGAGGGTTACTCGGAACCTGGTGCGGTCAAGAGTCGGTTCACCTATCTGCCCAGCCGTCAAACCTTAGAGATGACAACCTATTATCGGCGTTCAGTTGCCATTGATCAAATGCGGCTGGTCGCACCTGATTTACGATTACGCACTATTATGACCTACAAGCGTCCGGAAACAGGTGAGGCACCCACGGTTATTGATCTTGTCGGCTTTGGTGTGGAACGGCGGCAGGCTTTGTAGAGTGGAGGAAGGTGTTGATGAGAGAGAAACCATGCTCTCTCGCCTTTCCTGCTGTGTTATCTCTAATGGCTTAATGATGAAGCGACGCTCTTTTTTAGTAAGTGCTAGTGCTCTAGCGCTAGGTCAACTGGTTTCTGGGTGTACTCGTCAGCAACCCCAGTCTTTGAACGTACAGTTATTGAAAGGTTCAATTCCATCTCGGATACTTAATGAGTTTCAGAAGGGATTGAAGTCGCCGGCTCAGCTCAAGTTTGACCCAGCCAATCAGTTAACAGATTTATTGACTCGACTGCAAACCTGGAAGCAGCTAGCTGAGAAAAAGGACAAGAGACCCGGATTTTCTTTCCCGTTTATCGGCAAAAAAACGCCAGGGGTCGCAGATTTGGTGACGTTGGGAGATTCTTGGCTAGAATTAGCCATTCAGCAAGGATTGATTCAACCCCTAGAAGTACAAGAATTAGAGGGATGGAAGAATCTACCGTCTCGTTGGCAGGAGATTGTTACGCGCAATCAGCAAGGACAACTGGCTAAAGAGGGTTCAGTGTGGGGCGCGCCCTACCGTTGGGGTACTACGGTGATTGTCTATCGTCGCGACAAGTTTGAAACGTTGGGCTGGACACCGAAGGATTGGAGCGATTTGTGGCGTCCGGAATTACGCGATCGTATTTCTCTTTTAGATCAGCCTCGCGAAGTGATTGGTTTGACATTGAAAAAACTGGGGTTGTCCTACAATCATAAAAATTTGAGTCAGGTACCGAACCTCAAAGAAGAATTATTGAATCTACATCAACAGGTCAAATATTATAGCTCTAATCAATATCTCGAACCGTTGCTTTTAGGAGATACTTGGCTAGCGTTGGGTTGGTCTACGGATGTATTGTCGGTGCAATCGGGTTATCGCCAAATTGATAGTGTCGTGCCTTTATCGGGAACAGCTCTTTGGGCTGATGTCTGGGTGCAACCAGCCTCTCCCGTTGCTCGAACAGCACAGGCCGATTTCCGCGCCAATACACCTTTAACAAAGCAATGGATTGAGTTTTGTTGGAAGTCTCTGCCAGCCGAACAAATTTCTGTCTTGAGCCATGCCGCCTCGCCCCTGTTCGCCGATGCCGAAGCAACCAACTTACCAAAAGATCTTCAAAAAAATCCCTTACTGTTGCCGGATAGTAAAGTTCTAAAAAACAGTGAATTTCTTGAACCTTTGCCCCAGAAAATATCTCAGGACTATGAAAAACTCTGGGCAGAAATCCGGAATGTCCGGCATAGTTAGCACGCCGTTACCAACTTATTTGCCACGAACGGGTAAACTATCCTTCCCAAAAGAGTCGAATATTTTAACTTGGCAATCGGGTGGAGTGATGCTGTAATTACAGGTATAGGTAGCTAATAAGCTTTCCCGTTCGTTAAATACCCGAACATTGTACTCATAATCTCTGGCCGCCGCACCAAATTTGCTCAAGAAACTATATCGTCCTAAATAATTGAGAATACTCCAGACTTGACGGTTAACGACCAAATCTACTCTCTTTTTTCCACGATAGGCAATCCAATTTTGAATCAGTTCTCCCTCAAATTCATTAAACTGTTCTTGTGCCCACCACAGGCTAGGGTTGGTTAAACTTGTGGACGAGATGGTATTCGCTGTTACCCAATCACTGGATGGGGGTAGAGTCGTCTCGTCTAGCAGCCTTGTCTCTAAGGGTTCCAAGGAGGCAGAAGGTACTGATGATATTTGTGCCCATGTTAACTGAGGCATGGCAAGAGCGAGGGCAGTGAATAACAAGCACACTCCACAAACTTGCTGACTTAATTTTGAGGCACAATTTCTACCTGTGATGTGAACAGCGGAACCAGTCATGTCTTAGTGTCTTGACAATTTTACTTTTTTATGAATGACTAAGCAACGCCTCAATTGTTCCTTTCGCTCTCATGAGTTGTACTAATGGAGGGGCAACTCTAGAGGAATTGCCCCACGCCTTATGGCGTTACTGAATCATCCTCTTACTGGGGATTGGTTGTAGCACCCGAACCACTACCACCATTATTACTGGGTGTAGAAGTATTGTTGTTGCCGGATGTCGAGGTAGAAGTATTGTTGCTGCTGACACTAGCAGCTTCTTCAGCCGACAGTTGCCGCAGACCGGTTAAGCCAGGGAAGCATCGGCTAGATGGGCCAACAACCTTATAAACCACTTCTTGATTATCATTTTGGTCATCATTAGAAGCTGTTCCACTACCTGTGCCAGAGCCTGTGCCAGAGCCTGTGGTTGTACCTGTGCCGGAGCCTGTGGTTGTGCCAGAG
>DATNQL010000455.1:0-5973 GCA_036704025.1 Stenomitos sp. | reverse complement strand
CAATGCCTGTGGTGGTTTCTTCTGTGGTGCCAAGAATATCAGCAATTTGATGTTGGCGTTCCTGAATCAATGTAGCAACAACATCACTTCCATCATCGATAATAATGTTGGGTTTGTGGTCAAGAGCAATTTGAACGTGGCGAGTGTAAGTTTCGGCATCTTCGCCTTTAATGGCAAAGACGGGAATGCCGTAATCAGCTACTAAACAAGCCGCGACATCATCCTGAGTGGAGAGGGGATTACTGGCAATCAGGACCGCGTCAGCACCACCGGCTTTGAGAGCGATCGCCAAGTGAGCGGTTTCCGTTGTCACATGACAACAGGCGGCTAACCGAATGCCTGCAAACGGCTTCTCTTGAGCAAAGCGATCGCGAATTTGCCGCAGCACTGGCATTTCCCGTCCCGCCCATTCGATCCGTTGTTTGCCTAGGGGAGCTAGGGAAAGGTCTCTTACCTCGTGCTTAGGCTGAGTGGAAGTTGCAGTCATATAATTGGGTTGTCTAACACAACAAACGTCTAACTAGATTAACCTTTATCAGGTTAATTGACTGCTACTGGATGCGGAAAGCCTTCCTTTCATATCATGTCCGGTTAAACACCCATCGTTAGGATTGACGCGGGGACACGGGGACCTGGGGACGCACAGATGTTTTTATTATGGGTAATTAGACGGACATGATATCAATTCTTTTTTAATTGAGCGTAAGCTCGCTTTTTCAGGTTTTTTACCCGTAAGATCAGTTTAAGTTGCGCTGCACCCGATATGCCGTGGGTTTCACTGAGGCGGATCAAATCTGCGACTTCCTCTCTGGTAAGAGCGGATGGATCTCGCACAGATTCGATGGAGCTGTTTATGTTACCGTCCTCTATATTTTTCGCTTCAAACATCTTTCGACTCCGATGACTGATTATTGACCTCTACGGCTATTGCGTTTTTTACCCGTCAGTCTCGTGGTTTCAGGTTGCCAATCTCCTTCAACAATGGCGGCGGTAATCGCAAAAGCACCAAAAAGAATAGAACCGATAATAACTGGCATTTTTTTAACTCCAACCCTTGATACTTTCACTGTAGAAAGCATTGGCTGGTTTTAAAGTTTGTACTATGCAACTTCTGCTAAATGACTATCTGTATTCCATGGCTTTAGACCCATTCTTTGGAGTTGCCAGCGTTTTGGGGTGGACAATCTGCCAACTGGTACAAACCCCTCTCCTGAATCGGTGTTCAATTTTCAATGGCTGGCGTCACTTCTGTTTAAAGCCGCGACTAATGACTGAGAAACAAAAGCTGGCTCTCTACACAGCCCAGCCAATCCTACCAATTCTCTCTTTAGACATAGGAATCCCCAAACTTGTAAAGATAAGTTAAGCATGGATATCGACATGGCGATATCTTGAGGCAATTCTTATAACCAAAGGATTGCCGATGAGTTGAGATAGACAGCGTTTCGCCTGCCCATTTTATGGGTGTTACGCAGCCAGGTAGCTCTGATCAACCTCAGTAAATGACTGACGCTATCTCAGCTAACTGGTGTTTAACGAATTGGTGTTCTATCAAAAATGTTGAAAATACGATCAAAATTTCGGGGAATTTGCTGGGGAGTCATCCTGTTTCTGACTACTGGAGTCATCCTACTGACGGGAGGGTTATTATCTCCTGCCCAAGCTCAGTTTCCCACCCTACCCAACTTAAATCGTTTCACCCCTAACTTACTCCAGGAAAGCCGCGATCATCAGGTCACTTCCGGTTGTATCCGCCTTGATGGACGCTGCTTATTTGAGGTAGCGGCACCCCAATCTGAGTTACAAGACCGAATTACCGATATTGAGCAGCGATTGAACGATATCAGTGAGATTTACTTTAAAAACGATACGGCTCAATTAAAGGTTCGCCAACAACAACAAGGAAATCTCCCCAATATCTACATCTCGGTTGGCGACAGGCAAGTCCGCCTGATGAGCGTTACGGATCGCGATGCCATACTGACAGGGGAAAATATTCAGGCGAGAGCGGAGGATTTGGCTGTTCAGTTGCAACAAGACCTCGAAAGGGCAAAACGGGAACGGCAACCGGAGGTTCTGGCTCGTCGAGGGGGAATCGCGACAGGGACTGGCGTGATTATGCTCGTCGCTAGCTTCGCGATTTACCGATGGCAACGTCGGTCGAAGCGATTGAAGCAAGAGATAACTGACGCGGATTCATCCCCCACTCAGCCGATTACAACACAGCTCAAGCAGCAGCAAAAGTGGCATCTGACAGAAGTTCAGCATCGCTTGTTCCAGGTGGCTCAAGTGGGCATTTTGGCGGGAGGAACTTTATTCATTTTGGGGCTGTTTCCTTATACCCGCATGTTGCAAGTTTGGATTCTTCGCAGTCTCAAGATTCCCTTGCGACTCGGACTGATTGCGATCGCAACCTATGCCCTAATTCGCCTGAGTTATGCTCTGATTGATAAATTTGCCTCTGCCCTGGCGAGGAATCAGTTACTGACACCAGAAGCTAATCGGCGTTTGCAATTACGGATATCCACGATTTCCGGCGTCAGTAAAGGCGTGATCACTCTTACGATGTTCACCGTTGCCATCTTGGTTGCGCTTTCGACGCTTGGCTTGAATATTGGCCCTGTACTTGCGGGTGCAGGAATTATTGGCGTGGGTTTGTCCTTGGCTTCTCAAAGCTTAATTAAAGATGCACTCAATGGCTTTTTCATTATTTTGGAAGACCAGTACGCCGTTGGCGATGTGATCAACGTGGGAGATGTGGGTGGACTGGTAGAAAATATCAACCTGCGGATTACTCAACTACGGGATGCCGAGGGACGATTGATTACCATCCCCAATAGTGAAATTAAAATAGTGGCTAATCTATCCAGTAATTGGTCACGCGCTGATTTGGCAATTCCGGTTGCTTATTATGCGGATGTGGATGAGGCACTGGAATTGATTGGTCAAGTTGCTGAGCAAATGAGCCAAGACGCACTCTGGGCGGAGAAAATTCTCGATCAACCCGAAGTTCTAGGGGTCGATGACTTTGGCAGTCGAGGCGTGATTATTCGAGTATGGATTAAGACTCAGCCGTTAAAGCAATGGGAAGTCGCCCGACAATTCCGCCGACGCCTCAAGGTGGCTTTAGACGAGGCTGGAATTTCGATACCTATGCCCCAACAAGAGGTTTGGTTCAATCACTTTCCCCATGAAATCGCTGGGAAGCAGGGTGCCTATCCCCACTAATAGTACATAAGTACTATAATAAGGATGGGATTTGACCGTCAGTTAACGTCTGAACCCTTGTAAGTAGAAGGTTTTTCTCCATGACGAAGCATTATATTCTCAGCCTCAATCCCAATGCTCAGTACGACTGGGATCAGTACATCTTACGCGACCCCCTGACCGCCGAACGCCCAGATTTTGCCACGTTGATTGCTGAGGCGGTAGGAGACGAGACGGGTTCTTATTTAGTGGCTGTCAATATTGAAGTCACCGTCTTAGAAAAAGCGCAAAATCTACAACCCCAGAGAATGCCTCTGGATGCGCCAACCGTTGTCACCAAGCCGCACCCCTCCGAATTAGTCGCTTGATCAACAGCTAACAATCCTCTCAGGAAGCCGATTTCAAGAGCAGAGATTTCTTAGGGCTGGGCAGGATGCCCGCCCGATTCCTGCAACCTGGATTCCACCTGGGTAAGATAAGCTGGGTGTTAAGCGGCTACACCTTTAGCGGGCTAGTCCAGATAGACTTTCCGGCTCATCCCATAAGAATCTGCGACCTTACTGACAAGTTAAAGGTGTAGTAGCTGCTCAATGCGGTTCTTAAAGGTTGAGAGGAGGCTCTAAGGGTGAAACTTGGAGTATTGTGGCAAAATCTAGGAAATTCAAGCGTTTACTACCCGAAGTTGGCTAAAGTCACGGGTGGGGCAACCGCTTCTATCCTTTTTTGTCAACTGTTTCACTGGCAGTCCCAATTGAGCCGTCCTGATCATTGGGTGAGAGCGACGCTTGATGAAATTGAGCAGGAAACGGGTTTAAGCCGTCTGGAACAGGAATGGGCACGGAATCAATTGATCGAGCGATCGCTTTTAAAAGAACGATTTGTTCATGGTCACTCTGATACGCTGGAGTTTTGGCCTGATATTGATACCCTAGAACAACGATTGAATAATTTTTACCAGGAAAAGGCTAATCACCCTACTTCTTTTTCCTCCCATGAGATATCTTTACAAGACTGTAATTTATCTGACCTTTCTTTGAGAAATCATTTAAAAGCTGGAGCATCAAAAATAATAGAAGAACCTCTTGTCGAAGTAGTACTACCAAGAGAAGAAAATAGAATAAATTTTAATCACAACCCCAGATTTACTTCTGATCCAGACTCTTCTTCCACACCATTTCCTGAAGAAAAAATTGAAGAGTCCCCGAGTCCATCCCGGATGGTTAAAACGGATAAATATTTTCCTGTGCGTCGTCAGCCCGTTGCTGTTAAAGTCACCCCTCATTATCAATTTAGTGGTCCTTGGGAATCTCCTGAACAATTTGAAGAATTTCAGCGAGTTTTATGGGAATATTTTAAACAACAAGGAGTAGAGCATCCTGGAGGATGGGTTTTTCGGATTATCGATGGTATGACAAAAGGGTTAGTCTCTCCCTTTTGGGATGAATTTGTGGCAGGACTTCCGCTAGGAGAAAGCCAAAAAGTTCAGCGGGATTGGGAAATTGAACCTGGGGTACCCTACCCAGCCTTTGAGGAAGAACGTACTCAGTATTATTTACAAAAAGGAGAACCTCTAGAGGTGGCGGTATCTAGAGCTCGTTCTGATTTGAGAAATCCCATCCTGGGGAAAGATTTATGGGAAGGGTTTTTGAGAAAATGCGATCGCATAGCTGATGAAGCAATCAAAGCTAAGCAGTTAGGAGTCACAACGCCCTATCTTCCGCCCTCGTTTACTTCTAAACCTCAAGTTACGAAACAAGGTGTAATTCATAAACTGTCTGAAATTACTCCTCAATTGTCCCTATCTTCATCTTCTGATTTACTGATTGAGCAGAGTTCAGAACAGGAGAACCTTGAGGAAGAACCTTCAAACTCACCTTCTAATGCTCCTCCGATTTCGGCTTTACAGGAGGCTTATAAAACACCTATGGGTCGAACTCTGGTAAAAAGGCAAATTGCTGAACATCCAGAATGGGGATATGGCATTGTTGATGGTCAAGTGGTCGATGTACTTCCTTTTTAGGGGGGATGAATGATGGAAAAGATTGGCAAGATTGATTTCATGGATTTAGGACGCCCTAATATTTCACAGAAGGACATAGAAAAACGACAAGGCGCTCAATTACAACAACAAAAAGAGCAGGGATATCAACAATTAGCTGAACTCTGTCGTTTAGGTGAATATGATGCCGCCCAGCAACTAGCAATGCGAAATTCTAGTTGGGGTTATGAAGTCGTTGATGGGGTTGTCATGGAGAGGATTGATTAGAAAAGACTCAGTTGAATGGGCGCTTGGTCAATCGTATTCCAGGGTAAAGGTGGAACGGGAACACCGCGCTTTTCCAATAACTGCTGAAAGTGGCGCGCATTTCCAGGAGAATACTGTTCCAGTGGGCAATGCATAAAGAAATAGATCCGTTTACCCAAGCGCAACCACTGGTCAACTAAACTCACCCATTCTTCCATAAAAGGCTGATTCACCGATTGGTCAGGATGGCTGATAAAGCGCACCAAGCTAAATGAAGCCGTTGTAATAGCTTGCAGAGGTACCTTAGGCTTTCGCGAGTCTACAGGTTGCTGTTTGTAGCTAGCTGAACCCTTATAAACCGGTCGGGTGTCTAATACCACTCGCCCAACTCCCATTTTTTCTAGGAGGGCGTTGAGATGACTGGCGTAGGGTTCTTTGTACCAGTCAGCATGGCGGACTTCAACGGCTAAGGGTGCTTCATTGCGAGGCCAAGCCTGGAGAAAGGTGGCGAGATCTTTTAA